>NZ_ARZX01000109.1:0-515 GCF_000568425.1 Cellulophaga geojensis KL-A | reverse complement strand
TTACTCAAAAAAAGTAACAGCACCAGAGTTAATATCATACATAGCGCCAACTATTTTAATTTCTCCTTTACTTTGCATATCTGCTAAAACTTCACTTTCTGCAACAATCCTGTCTATAGTAAGTTGTACGTTTTTAGCAGCTACATTATCTACAAATTCTAAGTTTTTAGAGTTACGTAAGCTTTCATCTGCTGGTTCTGATACTGCTTCTACTGCAGGCTTAATTTTGCTTAACATTGCTGTTAAGTTTCCTAATTCTGCATTATCACAAGCTCCTTTTACTGCACCACAGCTAGTATGTCCTAAAACTACAATTAGTTTTGTGCCTGCTAGTTTACAGCCAAACTCCATACTACCTAAAATATCTTCGTTTACAAAGTTACCTGCAATACGTACACTAAAAATATCTCCTAAACCTTGATCAAAAACCAATTCTGCAGATACTCTAGAGTCTATACAGCTTAATATTGTTGCAAAAGGAAACTGGCCTTCACTAGTGTCATTAACTTGCTCTA
>NZ_ARZX01000108.1:0-522 GCF_000568425.1 Cellulophaga geojensis KL-A | reverse complement strand
CCTAAAGTCCGCATTACGTTTAGGTATTGTTAGCATTATTTTTATTTACAAGCTGCCGAAATTTTTCATCTTTTTTCAGTACTTTATTTAAATGAGTTTCAAGTACTTTATTTGTCCTTGCTCTTAATATATTTCTTAATTGAAAGTGTACTGATATAGAACCGCTATATTTTGTAAAAACACAAGGCAAACCATAGTAAACGTTAGTCTTATCCTTAGCATAAATCCCCCATTTCGATTCAGGAATTATGCCAATAAAACTTTCTCCGATATACGATGCGATTGCATCAAGGACAAGATTGTTTTTTTGATTTTTTAAATCCACTTCACTATATTTTGAAAGGATATATTTTTCTAATTCAGAAAGTGACTTTATTGAATAGTCTAGTTTGATTTTCATATCACTCACATCGACAGTTTTTTTCCAATTATCAATTCTTGTGAATGTATTTTTCTTCCAGATTTCGAAAGTCTCTTCCTTCTGATTCATTCTAGTAGAGTTTATTTAAATTAATGCTAACG
>NZ_ARZX01000107.1:0-532 GCF_000568425.1 Cellulophaga geojensis KL-A | reverse complement strand
AAAACGCCCACGTAATCTTCCTGATTTATTTCTAAACGTGAAAAATAAAGCAGACGCTCCTCTATGTCGCGAATCTGTATTTATATTACTTCCAAATTTTAAAGTTGCTATTTTGCCGTCTCCAAAAAAAGCCAACTCATAGTTTTTTAATGGTTGAAATTCTTTATCTTTAATATTTATTACGCTATTGTATTCTTCCCAAAGGCCATTTAGCTGTTTTTTGTTTTTATTGCTAAATCATTAGCATATTCTTCCCATATTTCTTTAAGATGTTGTTTGCTTTGGTATTGAGTTGTGACATTTCTTAATGTGAAATTATAGTTTAAGTTTACTATTGCATTCACATTTTTTTCTTCGTATTTTTTTTGGTACATTTTAAAATAACTGATTATTTTTTGTTTTAAAAGTGTGCTGTCTACCTTACGCAAGTCTATACCATTTGTCCAGCCCTCAAACTCAAAAGGTACTTCTGCTTTAAAAGTAAAACTAAACTCATAAAATGGTAAACCTGCACCAACAAATTCTTGGTTGT
>NZ_ARZX01000106.1:0-557 GCF_000568425.1 Cellulophaga geojensis KL-A | reverse complement strand
ACTAGGATTTGATCTTGGAATACGTATAAGAATAGTGCGGTTTTGAGTCCGAGGATTTTCCGCAGGAAAATCAGAGTGACCAAATACGCACTAACCTTTTGATTTAAAATTAAACTTAAGCATTATTTTTATACAATGTTGTAACACGTTATTTTTTCAGTTTTATATTTTTCAATTCCACTTTATATGCCAATTCATTATCAATTTCAATGAATTCTCCATTTCGGTCATAAAATTCAACGAACGCAGTTTTTCTATCGATTATTTCCATGACAGTTCCGATAGTTCCAGTTTCTATTTCGTTTTTAAGTTTTTCTTTCAGACTGACTTTTTTATAAAGCCACTTTTTCTCAATTCTTTTTCGTTCAACCTCATTTTTAGGGATTCCAAAAATCAATCCTTTAACCCAATCATAAATCGCATTCAATCCAAGCCAAATTCCGCCAATTACATAGCTAAATATAAATTCCGCAATTATTTCTCCCATTAATAATACTTTTTTAGATGCTGCTTGGTAATGTGTTACAACGTTGCGGCTAAGCTTAGTGCGGAGGCAA
>NZ_ARZX01000105.1:0-561 GCF_000568425.1 Cellulophaga geojensis KL-A | reverse complement strand
TAGTTTGCAAAGTAGCATCGTCATAAAAAGCGCCACCATCAGCTCCAGTAGTAACATCATTATTAGCGTCTGCACTAACAATAACTTGAGTAGAAGCCGCAACTTGGGTATCTACATATGTTTTAACTGCATTTTGAGTAGGGAAAGCATCATCAGAAGTTCCTAAAGCTACGTTGGTAGATTTATTAGCAGCATCTTCTTTTAGAGCTATAGCAGCGTCTGCATCAGCTTCGTTAGCGTCAACATCAGTTTGCACAGCAGCAATAGCGTTTGTAGTTGATGTATTGTTAGCTGTTAATTCAGTTTCCGTAACAAAAGTTCCGTCTAAATCTTGTGACAATGTTCCGTCTGCATCTGTAATTTCTAAAGCAGTACCGTTTAAAGTAAATCCTGTGTTTATTTCGTTAGTAGCATCCGTATCGCCATCAGCAGAATTAGAAGCTGTAATTTGTGCATCTACATAAGTTTTAACAGCCAGTTCAGTAGGGAATTTTGTATTTGTAGCATCAGCTAAATTTACATCGTCCGACTTATTAGCAGCATCTTCTTTTAGAGCTATAG
>NZ_ARZX01000104.1:0-596 GCF_000568425.1 Cellulophaga geojensis KL-A | reverse complement strand
TTTGAAACTAAAACAGACACCAAAGGAAACTTTACACTAAATGATATTTGTTGGGATGATACCTATACCCTACTGGGAGAAAAAATAGAGTTTGAGCAAGGTACTACCTCCTTTACTATGGAACGCAATAAAGAATTAAAACCTGTTATTGTAAAATTAAATCCTATTAAAAGAGCTGCGCCTATTGGTACTGACTTAACAAAGTACTTAAAACTAGATCCTATTTATTTTGACCTTGATAAATCATTTATTAGAATTGACGGACAAATTACTATGCAACAAGTGTTTGCATACCTTAAAGAATACCCAGAGGTGGTTATTGAGGTTCGTTCACATACAGATGCCAGAGCTACTAATGAGTATAACTTAGCTCTATCTAACAGAAGAGCTAAAGAAACTGTAAAATACTTACTAGATAATGGTATTGCGCCTGAGCGTGTTTCTGGTAAAGGATTTGGTGAGTCAGAGCTTACAAACAATTGTGACTCTAACAGCAAATGCTCTGAAGAAGAACACCAAAAAAACAGAAGATCTGAGTTTATTGTAGTACAAAACTAAACAATAAAACATCCTATAAAAACAAAAAAGAGGAAGCT
>NZ_ARZX01000103.1:0-596 GCF_000568425.1 Cellulophaga geojensis KL-A | reverse complement strand
CTGTGTATATTTATAAAGTCGCTAAATCTTAAAGATTTAGCTTTTGAACAAAAAAATAAAAACTAAACAATAAGCTTTAGCTTCGTGCGAGTAAGGAAACAAAAATATTTCCTTGCCTCCGCACTACGCTTAGCCAAACCGTTGTGTGTAAGTTGAGAAAACTCATCGTTTAGAACAAAATTCAGAAAATGAAATTAAAACTTTACCATAAAATAATTCCGATTTTGACAATTCCAGTTTTTGGGATTTTCGTTGTTTTTTATGGCTATCAATTCTTGTCTACTATGTCTGACAGTAATGGACTTTGGGGAAATATGTATAGTTATTATGATTTATCCAAAACACAATTTGCGATTTATAAATTAATTGTAACTCTGATTTTAATTGGACTGATTTTTTCTCAATCAATATTTCTGGTTATTAAGAATATAAAAAAACTGAATAAAACCTTTGTGATTATGGCTGTGTTAATCGGATTTTGGATTATTGCCGAAATTTATATGCAGACAAAATTTATTGGAAAAGGTTGATAACGGAATGAATAAAAAACGTTACACAACAATGCATAACCACAATTACGGCGGATTCGACTACGT
>NZ_ARZX01000102.1:0-602 GCF_000568425.1 Cellulophaga geojensis KL-A | reverse complement strand
TGACTTATTATTTCATTTTCAAACTCTTTAATATCTAAGTCTGTTTTAAGGGGAAGTCTTTCTAATTCATCAAATATTTTATTATATTTTTCTTTGTTTTTATACAAATCGTAGTTCACTACAACAGCTTCATAAACATTTGGTCTAAGCTCTATAAATCTACTTAGTATATCTATCACATTAGTAAAAGATATTCTTCCATAAACATTGACAAAACCTTTTGTTGTATCATCAAGTTCAAGAGTTATTAGATAATTACTATGTTTATTTGATTTATAAAAACTTAGACTTCCACTACGCTCTGAATAAGTTGATTCTGTTAATCCTCTATTTTTTAAAATTGGAATTAAAGAATTAAAAATTTGTTTATTAAATTTCATATTAATTTGTTTTTAACACTCCTCCCTCATTAAATATTTTTATAAAATTGCCATTTTTAGTAACGGAAGCTTCTTTTACAAACCCATCTACTGGAGTTCCTTTTAATAATCCGTCTGGATTTATTGTCTTAACATTCCAATTACTCATTCCATTTGCCACACCCTGATTCTTTGTCCAACCTGTACCTCGTGATAATTTAGCATCCCCGCTAGCGCAAGCAT
>NZ_ARZX01000101.1:0-603 GCF_000568425.1 Cellulophaga geojensis KL-A | reverse complement strand
TACTGATGTAGAAGATGGACAAACCGTAACTGTTACTTTTGATGATGGCGTTAATCCTGTTGTTACAACAACTGCTACAGTTAGTGGTGGTAATTGGACTGCTACGGATGCAAATATCTCTGGACTAAATAACGGAACAATTACTGTAACAGCTGATGTTACTGATGTGGCTCTTAATCCTGCTACAGATAATGACCCTATTACCTTAGATAATACTACACCTACAATAAACATTACTACGCCTATTGAAGATGATGATGTGGTAAATGCTGCCGAAGATGGTGATGTTACTATTTCTGGTACTACTACTGATGTAGAAGATGGACAAACTGTAACGGTTACTTTTGACGATGGCGTTAATCCTGTTGTCACAACAACTGCTACGGTTACTGGCAGCACTTGGACAGCTGCGGATGCAGATATCTCTGGACTAAATAACGGAACAATTACTGTAACAGCTGATGTTACTGATGTTGCACTTAACCCTGCAACTGATAATGACCCTATTACTTTAGATAATACATTACCAGCAATAGATATTACAACTCCTATTGAGGGTGATAACGTAGTTAATGCTTCAGAAGATAATGATGTTACTATTTC
>NZ_ARZX01000100.1:0-617 GCF_000568425.1 Cellulophaga geojensis KL-A | reverse complement strand
CTTCTTTACCATCAAGAATTAAATCACCATCGGTATCAGGATTAAAAGGATCTGTACCTAAAGCCGCTTCTTGTGCATTAGTTAAGCCATCCATATCACAATCACTAGTGTCAAGAGGCGTACCACCGTTAGAGTCACAGTCATCAAGCGGGTTGGTATTATCAGTAACTTCTTGTCCGTCTAAAATAGAATCCCCATCAGTATCAGGGTTATTAGGATCTGTGCCTAAAGCCGCTTCTTCATTATCAGATAATCCATCATTATCAGAATCAATAGAAAGTACAACTGTACCAGTACCAATATTTCCAGCAGAATCTGTAGCTATTATTTCTATGGTGTCTTCATCTTCTAATATTGGAAATGTACCATTATCTGGTATTGCTGTAGCCGTATCAATGCTCCAATTTCCTGTAGAATCTGTTGTTACTGAATATGAAACATCAATTACACCATCACCATCTGTATCTAAATCAATTAATAGAAGTTCATTAGAATTTCCTTGACCTGTTAATAAAGGAGAAGTTGTATTAGCTGTAAAGCTATCTACTATAGGATCAGTAGAATCAATAGTAGCCGAATCAGCAGCGCTATTAGGGCCAACGTTCCCAGCAACATCT
>NZ_ARZX01000099.1:0-618 GCF_000568425.1 Cellulophaga geojensis KL-A | reverse complement strand
AGGTACAATACTCTTGGTTTATGCGTAGTAAGTACATAGGTTGCTTATTATAATTTGGCTTAGCTTGCCACATTTTATCTGTAACATTATGTATGGTAATACTATCTTGGTCTGCAGTGTTCATATTTTTAGTGGTTTTAGTGTTTTGGGCGCAGCTACCCCAAAACACTAAAAACCAACTATAAAAAAATAATTTTTTAAACATATTATTTAATCATTTCTAACTGTATGGCTTCATCTGTACGCGTGTATTTGTCTTTATCCATATATAAATACACACCTAGAAAACGAGCCATGTATTTATCATCGTACAAAAAATATAAAGCAGACTCTCCTCTTAATCGAGAATCTCCATTTATATTACTGGTAAATTTTAAAGTTGCTATTTTTCCATCTCCAAAAAAAGCCAACTCATAGTCCTCTAATGGCTGAAATTCTTTGTCAACAATGCTTACTTCTGAACTATATTCTTTCCATATATTATTTATTTGCTTTTTTTTCTCATACTCACTAGAGGATACTCTTAACTCATTATGGTAATTCAAATTCACTATTGCGTTTACATTTTTTTCTTCATACTTTTTTTTGTACATTTTAAAATAACTGATTATTTTTTGT
>NZ_ARZX01000098.1:0-619 GCF_000568425.1 Cellulophaga geojensis KL-A | reverse complement strand
TCCGCCGTAATTGCGGTTATACATTGTTGCCTACAGTTATTTTTATTCATTCTCAATTTTATTCAATTCCGCTATTCTGTTTTTATACATTTTAAATATTATTTCAGGATTCCATTCGTCATCCTCTGTTTTTCCGTGTCCCAATGACATTAGTGAAATCAATTTTCCGTTTTCTGCATAAAATTGGCAAGTCCAAGGTTGCAGAGTGTAATGGTTAATTGGCATATATTTTATTGATTCCTCTGCGTAAATAAGTTCTCCGTTTTGTTCGTAATAAACTTCTTCGTGAAGAGCTGTTTCTTCGTGCGAGTCAATTTGTATTATTCGCTTCCCATTATCATTTTCGCAAATCCGCCAAAATTCCGTTTTTCCATTAAAGTCAGTTACGGCATCTACATTTTGGGAACATTTGGAAAGTTCAGCCAAATATTGGTTATTAATTTCAGTCCTTAATTTTTCTTCTTTTTCTAACTCGGTTA
This sequence comes from Cellulophaga geojensis KL-A, assembly GCF_000568425.1. Lineage (NCBI taxonomy): Bacteria > Pseudomonadati > Bacteroidota > Flavobacteriia > Flavobacteriales > Flavobacteriaceae > Cellulophaga > Cellulophaga geojensis. The sequence continues at coordinate 140 of NZ_ARZX01000098.1, read as the reverse complement.
ATTCTTTTTCTGAATCAGAGATTGTTGTTTCAGATTCCGCCACATTTTTTTCAGTTGAGTTGCTTTTTTTCGATTCGCAATCAGTCAATGAAATCAAGATTATTAATGTCAGCAGGATTTTTTTCATAATTGTAGGCAAC
>NZ_ARZX01000097.1:0-620 GCF_000568425.1 Cellulophaga geojensis KL-A | reverse complement strand
ATTACTAGGATTTGATCTTGGAATACGTGTATGGTTAAGCAACTAATTTAGTGAATAGAACACTAATTTAAAATCTACGATTCCCGACGCTTCGGGATTTGTAAGTAGGCTAGAAGCAAACAATTATTTATAGCCATTGTTGTGTGCAATTATGCATTAAGGTAAAAATTCAGTTATTTTTTTCTTTTTTAAGTGTTGCTTCCGAGAAATCTAATTTCTTAGATACTTCCCAATGGTATATCTAAAAATAATCATTGCAATAACTCCTAAAAATAATCTAAACTTCCAATTCATCCTTTAAAATTTTTAATCTGCTAAATGAGCTACTCCAACACACAATTCACTTCCTTATTCAGGTTTACCATTCTTTAAAGGCATTTTCACTCTTTTCTTAATTAAAATTCCACCAGCTCCAATAATTAATAAACCAACATATATAAATTTATTATCCATTTGACTGGTAACAAAAACTCCAGCAACAAATACCATAATTAAAATAAATACCATTTCAAACCAATCTAATCTAAATCCAATTTTGTATTTCATAAGTAATATTTCTTTATTTTGTGTTCGTTCCGCCAATGAATGCCAACGGTAGGTATAACCGAAGTTACGGGATT
>NZ_ARZX01000096.1:0-642 GCF_000568425.1 Cellulophaga geojensis KL-A | reverse complement strand
TTACTGTTGTTGGTCCTGTTACAGAAGGTGCTCTTTACTACAAAGAAGGTGGCGGAAACTTCACAATAGATAACTTTTACACTGCTGGTACAGACTTAGGTGTTAAAGTTAAAAGTACAGATACTCCTGCAGCAACAAGAATTGAAGCTGAAGCTTTAAAAATTACTAACATGCAGTTTGCAAGTGTAGCAGATGGTTTTGAAAAAACAGATTACACTGGTGCTAACCAATCTTTTATATCTGAAGGTATTGCAACTGGTGCTGGTAATGGTGCTGCTGCTCCTGACTGGGCTGCTGGTTGGACAAGAGGTTTAGATAACAGCGGTGTTACAGAATCTAACTTAGAAGGTACAATTACTTCTGCTGTTTCTTTACAAGCAGACGTAAAATACTTACTTACTAGTAAATTAGAAATATTAGATGGTGGTGAGTTAACTATACCTGCTGGTACTGTTATTGAAGCTACAGGACAAACTAGCTCTTACATTGCAGTTGCTCAAGGTGGTAAAATATTTGTAAATGGTACTGCTACAGAGCCAGTAGTTATGACTTCTGGTGAGGCTTCTCCTGCTCCTGGTGATTGGGGTGGTTTAGTTGTTTGTGGTAAAGCTCCAACAAACAAAGGTACTGCTGTTACTTCTG
>NZ_ARZX01000095.1:0-645 GCF_000568425.1 Cellulophaga geojensis KL-A | reverse complement strand
TCCCGTAACTTCGGTTATACCTACCGTTGTACCCAATTTGACTACCAATCAACGAAAGACAAAAAATGGAATTATATAAGAGAGTTATTGAAATAGTTGATGCAAATCTAATTCATTGTTTGATTCCGATAATTCTGATACTAATGCTTGTCGAAGTGATTTTCAAAAAACGATTTGAAACGAAAAAAGCTCTGAATTTAATTCGTTGGACAATCATTATTTACACGATAGTTACATTTACTTTTTATCTGATTGAAATAGCTATAAATCCAGATGAACACGCCTTTATCAATCGAGCAACAGGACCATATTGGTGGGCTTATTGGATAATGTTATTGTCTGCTTTATTTTTACCTCTGACTTTATTCATTGAAAAATTAGCATTAAAATTTTGGTATGTCCTTTTGGTTGCCTTGGGAATGAAAAGCGGAATGTATTTTGAACGTTTTGTCATAATTACAACAAGTTTTCATAGAGACTATCAACCTGAAAATGGAAACGCTGGACTTATAGAAACAATGTCATACGGAATTGGAATATTCTTTATTCAAGGAATAATAATTGCGTTACTGACTTTAGGAATATTTGAAATAATAAAAAGAAAAAAAACTGGGTACAACAATACCTAAACGTAATGCGGACTTT
>NZ_ARZX01000094.1:0-656 GCF_000568425.1 Cellulophaga geojensis KL-A | reverse complement strand
ACGTTAGCTTACATTAAAAAAAACAAAATGATATTAGTCTTTAGGTATCAATTAAATATTGCAATTCCTACAACTTTTAAAAGAATAGCAGAAACTAATCAACTAACAGCTGATTATAATATTATTGACTCAGAAAACATTAGAGAAAGACTAAAAACACCAAATACGGAAATTGATAAAAAAATAATTTATCATATTGACAACGGCCTTTTAATGTCAGATGCTTTTTTGATAGAATCTCTAATTCAAGATTGGGATTCTGACAAGAAAAACATTCTGGTTAATTTTCCGAAAAATGTAGAACAACTTAATACGTTAAAATATTATTTAGAGAAATTTAATGATACAATTGACAAAATCATTTATTATAAGATTAATGACTTTGAAAAAATCTATGATATTGCTCAAATCAATTATGGAAAAGTATATGACGCAGATACTAAAGAATCTACAATTGAATCAATGCAAAACCATATGACTAAAACTGAAGAAATGATTAAAAAACTTGTTGATATACCAATGATTGAATTAGATTTTCTAAACGAAGATTTAAATGTGTTGAAATAGAAAACGTAAGCTAACAATGTATAAAAAACATAGGGCGATTTAGGCTAAGTCGGAAAACCTGTGTTTATTTACAAAGTCGCCAAATATAA
>NZ_ARZX01000093.1:0-700 GCF_000568425.1 Cellulophaga geojensis KL-A | reverse complement strand
TACTAGTCGAAACTAGAGAAACTTTAAAATTTTAAAACTTAATTTAAATTTAAAAAAACAAATTATTATGGGATCATTTAGAGCAGATTTTAGTTTCGGTGGTAAAGTATTTGATGTACTTTATTCTGATTATGAATTTAGTAGAAATACAGATTCAAAAGGTAAACCATCTTCTAACGTTACTGGTGGTAGAGTTGAGTTAATTATAGAGTCTACAGAAGATACTTCTGTTATTGAAGCTATGGTTAACAGCCAGTTTAAACCAGTTGAAGGTAAAATTACCTTTAAAAAGACAGATGAAGATGCTAAAATGAAAGAAGTTGAATTTAAAAATGCATACATAGTGCATTTTAAAGAAACGCTAAACGTTAATAATGACGTACCTATGACTATTAAAGTTACTTTCTCTGCAGAGGAAATTAACGTTGGTACAGCATCATTATTAAACCGTTGGCCAAGAGCATAAAACATCTAAACATATACTAGTTGTTTAGATTTGTTATACAAAAAGCCTTCAAGTATTCTAATTTGAAGGCTTTTTAATCTATTTAAAGAATACAGCACAACGTGTTTTTAATAGTGTTATAGCAACAAAGTAAGTTTTGCAAAACACTTTAGTAAAACATCAAAGTTAAAATAGTTGTTTTTTACATAGCTGTAAAAAAAAGTTTCTATTACAAGTAAGTCTACCAAGTAGTAC
>NZ_ARZX01000092.1:0-711 GCF_000568425.1 Cellulophaga geojensis KL-A | reverse complement strand
CTGTACAACAAGAAACTAAAGTTGCACGTTTATATAAGTTTAAAAACTCTAAAATTAAAAAAGCATTATCTTTTTCTACAAAACGTGGAAAGTCTAAAATTGCTTAATTCAATTACGTTACTCTTAGTTTTTATTATTCATTTATTTTTTTTAGGTTGATATATAGTGTGTTTATCGATAAAATGCATAAAATACCGTTAATTGGTTTTACGGTGTATTTATAGGATTTACGGTGAACGTTACCAGTATTTACTTTATTACCACTCGTCTATAGTTAAGAGATACTCATCTGTAAATGTTAATTTTGGGTATATGTGGTAAGTAGCTTTGTAAAACAAAACAAAAATATTATGAAAGCTATTATCACTTTATTATTCGTTATTACATTAGGATTAACTGCACAAGCACAAGAAGCTAAAACTACAGCTGTATTAAATATAGAAACTACAGAAGCTAAAATTACAGAAATTAAAAAAGACGTTGTTAAAGAAAAAGTTGAGGTTGCACGTTTATACAAGTTTAAAAATTCTAAAATTAAAAAAGCATTAACTTTTGTTATTAAAAAGGCTAAGACTAAAGTGGCGTAATAAGCGTAGACTATATTTTTGTTTTTATATCTCCTTATTTATTTTTTTCTTTCTGCACAATATCAGTTGTAATACACTTAATTTCGATTAGCTGATTTTAGCTTAATTTCAGTCATCGAAGATT
>NZ_ARZX01000091.1:0-747 GCF_000568425.1 Cellulophaga geojensis KL-A | reverse complement strand
CGTAAGTCTATACCATTAGTCCAGCCTTCTATCTCATACGGTACTTGTGCATTAAAGGTAAAAGTATACTCATAATACGGCAAGCCTGCACCTATAAAATTACCAGTTTCTTTATTTTTTTTACTTTGGTGTTTTACTACTAATTTTTCATCGTCTGTAATGCTTTCATAAGTATTTATGTCATCTACCCGTATTACGTCTATACTAATCTCTGTGCTATTTAGTAATGTTGTAATGGTATCTCCTTCACCAATTTCTTCTTTTACCAAATCTCCCACAGGGTAGAGCCTGTACGTAACAGTTTGTTGTCCCGATTTTAAAACATCTCTGTTAACTTCTGTAGCAGAAGCATACTGCATAAGACTATAATTTTTTGCAACAACTTCATCATTCTTTACCACTTCTATAATACTCTTTTACAGGGAAGTCATTTACCAAAACCTCATAGGTGCAATACTCTTGGTTTATGCGCAGTAAATACATAGGTTGTTCATTATACTTTGGCATAGCTTGCCACATTTTATCTGTAACATTATGTATGGTAATGCTATCTTGGTCTGCAGTGTTCATATTTTTAGTAGTTTTAGTGTTTTGGGCGCAGCTCACCCAAAACACTAAAAACCAACTATAAAAAAATAATTTTTTAAGCATATTATTTTATCATTTCTAACTGTATGTCTTCATCTTTACCCGTGTATTTGTATTTGTCCATATATAAATACACACCTAAAGAGCGAAACCAATTTT
>NZ_ARZX01000090.1:0-759 GCF_000568425.1 Cellulophaga geojensis KL-A | reverse complement strand
CGTTAGGTGTAATTAAGAAAAATGAAAAAACAATATAAAATTTGGCAAAATGAATGGAGACAGATTATGGAAAAACCCATAAATGTTGAAGTTGACCCAAAGTGTGACTTTGATTTACACTTTGATATATGGGAATTAGATAAAAACAAATTTATTGAACTTTTCAATTCTTTCCCTAAAGGAACTGAAATCGGAAACAATGCTTATAATTTAAGAAATGGATTAATTGAGGAATTTAATCAAAAATTAAGTAAAGAAGAGATTATTTCAGAAACTCAGAAAGCTATTAATGACTTACAAAAAATAGCTTATTCAGAAGAACTAAACAATCCTAAAATTATATTTAGAACAGGTAATTCTATATCAGATTTAACTGATATAAATTATTCAGAAATGATATCAATTGAAATAGACGACCAAATATATGATTTCATAAAAAAAGGGACAGGTGAAATTGGAAATAATGCCTACCACTTTTTAAGTGAACCAATGTATCGAATGCGTAGTTCATATGTTCCGAGTCGTTGGATTTTATGGACTCTTACTGATATAAATCATATAAACCCATACAAATCATTATTAAAATTAGAGAACAATAATTGTAGTGTTTTTCTAATTGATGACGGAGGAATATTGATATTTCAAACTAAAGAATAAAAAACTACACCTAACAATGGCTATAATTAATACGGGTTTGGTACTTAACCTAAAGTCTAATGCTTTTAACCAAGTCCGCCAAATCTTTTGATTTGGCTTTAG
>NZ_ARZX01000089.1:0-779 GCF_000568425.1 Cellulophaga geojensis KL-A | reverse complement strand
AGCACTAAAGTTAGCAAATAAATCACAGATAAAAAATCTGCGAGTCCCGACGCTTCGGGATTCGTAAGTAGGCGAGAACTAAGCCTTTGCTATTGCAAAATCAGGACTAATATATGATGATTTTTATAGAAGTACTTTAGTTAAAAATTAATGAGTTTTTACTTGTTTTTTACCTCAGTACTTTGTTGTAAGTAGTTATTTTCTTTTATTCAATTCAGATGTCATTATTTCATATAATTCCTCAAATTTAATTTTCAACCCATTTGTTGATATTTGAATCGGTGAACCAAACTTTTTAAAATTAGTTTCAACGTTTTTTCTTGTTAGAATATTTTTTTGTCTGTTGATAAAATCGTTCGGGTTATTAACAATTACTCGTATGAAATTTTGATTTACGACTTTACTTTTTTCAATACTTTCAATATTCTCCCATTTTATAAGTCCAGAGTTTATGGAGGTTGAGTTGTCATATATTCCTTCATCATTAATTTTTATTCCGTATTTATTTTCAAAGAGTTTTTTTGCAATCAATATTCCCATTCCTCCAAAGAAGATTATAGAAAGAAATCCAATTGATTTTCGAAAAATATTATTATTTAGTATCTCAATATTAACAATTGGCGCATAATATGCAATCCATATTCCTAACAATACGAAAATTAGAGATAGTCCAATTAATCCAATTATTTTAATCTTATTTATTTCTATTATTTTTTCTTCCATTTTCATTTTTGGGTTTAATTACTTACAACGGTTTTCTTTATTTTGATTTATTAATT
>NZ_ARZX01000088.1:0-801 GCF_000568425.1 Cellulophaga geojensis KL-A | reverse complement strand
CTCCCTGATCTCCTTTTTCTCCTTGTGGACCAGAATCTGGATCTACCCAAGTATATACTCCTGCTCCATCAGTTGATAAAACTTGTCCGTCTGCACCTCCTGTAGGTAATTCTATTTCGTTTTGATTGTCATTATCTCCGTCTGTGTATGCAACAGTGTAATTGCCAGAACCATCATTAGTTACATTAATATCTCCTGCTCCTATAACTGTCTCTCTGTAATTTGATAAGTCAATTGGTGTAGCTGTTGGATCATTAGTTAACGTTAAGTTATCTCCAGTTAATGATAAATCTTGACTGTCTGTACCTACAAAATTGGTTAAAGTACCATCCTCTGATGTGTAGGTAAAGCTACCATCTCCATTATTTACTAATGTTGTAACTGTATTATTTGTGTCAATAGTTGCAGCATTACCAGAATCATCCGTGATTGTAAATGTTCCATCTCCATTATCTAAAACAGTAGAACGCTTTGAATCAAATGTAGTTGCAGCTCCGCTCTCGTTTTCATAAGTAAATGTTCCGTCTCCATTATCTGTTAAAGAGGTAATAGTTTCGTCAATTGTAACTGATGCTACATTTAAATATAAACCACCATCTGTACCCACTTGAATATCGTTGTTGGCATCTGAACTTACTAATCCTATTGTTTGAGAAGAACCTGTACCGTCTGTATATGTTATTGTACCATCATTGTTATTAACTAAAGTACCAGCAACCTGGTTTGTATCAATAGTTGCAGCATTACCAGAATCATCTGTGATTGTAAAAGTTCCATCGCCGTTGTCTACTACTGTAGAAC
>NZ_ARZX01000087.1:0-811 GCF_000568425.1 Cellulophaga geojensis KL-A | reverse complement strand
CTTGGAATACGTATAACCGTCAGTTACGGGTAAATATGTGTTAATTTTCGGTTTAGAACTGACGTTAGCAATTCCGAGTGGATTCGGACGTAGTCGAATCCGCCGTAATTGCGGTTATACATTGTTGTGGTGCGTATTTATTCAGTTGTTTTATATCGTAATTCTCCATTTTCATAATCAGGTATAACATCAATTTTTGGCCAAAAAGCAATTTTCAATTCGTTTTCAGATTTAATATAGTCATAAGACTCTGTAATTGCTTTTAAGTATTTTTCAATTCCGTCGACTCCTTTATCTTCATAATACTCAAATATGAATAACACTTTTTCTGGACTGTCCGCAAAACCTTCTTTAACGCCCATATTCTCAAAATTCTGTTTCATCAGAGTACTTAATTCAGATATTTCGACTTTCCGTTCATTTTTTATAATACTGTCCATTTGAATGAAAAAAGTGTTTCGAAATCTTGGGTGAAACATTGGGATTTCGCAGTATTCAATCGGATAGATATTCCGTATTTTGTTTTCCGTTTCAAGGACAATTTTAGGAATACTGTCAAAACAGACAATTTCTTTAAGTCGGTCAAGTAAATTTTCATAATTGTCGAATTCCGATATTCGAATAGAAACACTTATACTGTCGGCATCTATTTGTTTAAATCCATATTCTTTAATTTCTTTTTTCTTATTCCCACAACTTGCCAAAAGCAGAATAATTATCAAAAATTTGGCGAAGTTTAATTTCATTTCAGAGTTTTGTTTATATGCACCACAACGTCTCGGCTAAGCGTAGTGCGGAGGCAAGGAAACTT
>NZ_ARZX01000086.1:0-811 GCF_000568425.1 Cellulophaga geojensis KL-A | reverse complement strand
AATTAATAAATCAAAATAAAGAAGACCGTTGGCAACCATTGCTCACTCAAAATCTGAAAAATGACATTTAAAGAATTCTTTGATATTGAACCAATACAGAAAAACGGAATATTAGTTTTTTCTTTTTCTGCTCTAATCTCTTTTCTACAATTATATTTATTTAAAACAGGCTTTGTGGAATTAGATAATCTCGACAAAATTATTTTAAGTTTATCAGTCGGAGTTTGTTGGGTTGTTGCTGAATTACCGACATATTTATTTTTTGTGAATTCAAAATGGCTGAAATGGAAAAGTAAAGGAAAAATTGTTGAATTATTTCCTGACAGAATTATTGCTTCTTTTGGTTTTTCTCTTATTTTATGGATGGTTTTGTTAACGTACATCGGATATGAATTTAATGTTGACTTAAAGATGTTTATTAGAATATCTATGATTTGGATGTTTGGAAAATCAATTTACTGGTTATTATATTGGGCAAAATATATTTTGATAGATAATAAAAAGGAAAATAAAAAAACAGAATAGTATAAACTCTGGGATTATGATTTGAAAAAATAATGGAAGTAGATTAAAAAGTGAATTCATTCTTTTAATAAAGCTTCTGAATTTCATAATATTTGGATTTTAAATTAATAATCTGAAATAAAAAACGGTTGCCAACACCGTATAAAGTTAATAGCTACTTTAAGCGTGTTTACATCATTATTTTTATTATCCTTTATTAGTTTGTTTATTTAGTTAAGTTAGTGCCTTAATTACGCTACTAACATTATACAATCCCGTTGTGCAACATTTGAAAAATGACCCGAAA
>NZ_ARZX01000085.1:0-813 GCF_000568425.1 Cellulophaga geojensis KL-A | reverse complement strand
TTTTAAATATGAGTAAGTAATTGTAGCTAACGGTTTCGTATAACCGTCAGTTACGGGATTAAAGTTAATGATTTTCGGTTAAGCACTGACGTTAGCAATTCCGAGTGGATTCGGACGTAGTCGAATCCGCCGTAATTGCGGTTATACATTGTTGTAAGTAGTTTTTTCATTCCGCAAGATTTGATTCAGCTATTCTTTTTATTGCGTTATTTATGTCGGATTCACTTTCCCAAACATCTACTTTGCTATTTTCCTTGTAATAGTTCTCAATGAATAATTCAGCAAATTGGTCAGTTGTCAATTCAGTTTCGCCATTCTTTGAGATTTCAGAATTCCGTAGCCATAAGTCCTTAATTGCAATTTCAATAGTTTCTGATAAATTTAGAACTTTTTTTACCGTTTTTTTCCAGTCATTAAAGTCAGTAGAAAATACTTTGTCCAAATTCATATTTTCTATCAATTCATTTTTTTCGGTCGGTAATTCTTTCAGAGTATCTAATATAAAGGCTTTAAAAAATATGTCAATACTCATTAATTCTAAATTTTAATTCCAAATAACACGATGAAAGCGAATATTACACAAATGATGGAAAAGACTCTGAAAAAGATTTTCATTCCTTTAAAAATTCCAGGTGCTTTCTCAACTAATTTCGGGTTATGTTTATTATGAAATTTTAATTGGAACTTTACAATTATTGGTCCAATGAACCAAAAAAGTAAAGCTGCTAAAATGAAAAATAATGTTGGCTTTAAATTGTCCATTACTGTGTGTCAAAATTACTTACAACGGTAGGTATAACCGAAGTTACGGGA
>NZ_ARZX01000084.1:0-836 GCF_000568425.1 Cellulophaga geojensis KL-A | reverse complement strand
AACACGCAACAAACCATATACAAACACGTTGCCAACCATTTTGAATGAACAAGTATCATAATATATTGGAATTGCTCTATCATAACCGTGACAGGGGTTTTGTTGAGACAAAACATTTATTCAAGGACAAGACAGAAGCTAAACGCATTACCAGTGAACTGAGAAGTGATGGACTTGTTTCGTTTGAACCCATAAAGTCATTTGGCCCAAAACCAATTTCTTTTAAACTCGCGATAACTCGTTTGGGAATTGAAAAACACGAGGAGTATTTTTTAAATAGTTCAATAACTAATGTAAATGGTAATTTTGAGTTGAAAGAACATACAATTGATATTTTAAAAAGACTTAAAAATGGAGAGTCCATTGTTTCAACAAAAAGCGAAACAAAAGAAGTTAGCGACCTTCTTAGCCAACTATATAATCTTGGAATCGGAAATAAGACTAAAAATGGACTTTCAATACCTTTCCAAAACCATAAATATTTGACTAAGCTCATTGAGTTAAAGTCTTGGCCTAAATTTTTGGAATGGCTGGAAAAACAAAATACTGAATCAATCATAACTAATGATTTTTCAGGTTCTACAATTGGACAAGTAAATCAATCATCAAGTTTTTCCAATAGCCCCCAAAATATCAACACCAACGCAAAAGAAACAACAACCCAAAAAAGGAACTTTGGGGAAAAGTTTTGGGAATTGATTTCAGAAAACAAACTTATTTCTGGTATCATACTCATTATTATAGGGTATTTAATTAAACTAATTTTTGGAATTGAATTTTAATAAAAAACGGTTGGCAACAAAGAACTGAGGTAAAAAACAAGTAAAAACTCATTA
>NZ_ARZX01000083.1:0-854 GCF_000568425.1 Cellulophaga geojensis KL-A | reverse complement strand
TCGTGAGTTTCTTAAATTATGCACAACGGTTTCGTATAACCGTCAGTTACGGGTTAAAGTACGCAAATTTTTCGGTTTAGCACTGACGTTAGCAATTCCGAGTGGATTCGGACGTAGTCGAATCCGCCGTAATTGCGGTTATACATTGTTACCAACTGTGCTTTCTTTTTGGAGTTTTATGCATTATCAGTACTACTTCACTTTCCAATACTTCTATAATATCTGGAATCTCTGGTTCTTTTCCAGATTCTTCTAGTTCTTTTATATTCTGTTCAAATTCTTTTTCTTGTTTTATGATTTCAGTTAGGTCTTCTATATGTTCTACCTCAATATGTATTAGAGAGTATTTTGGGTCAAGGTGAAGTTTTGCACTCCGTTGTAAATTTTTAAAAATTAATTCTGCACCTTTAATTTCCGAATATCTTGGAATCGTTCCTAAATTGATTTTGAAGATGCTATCTCCATAAATTGATTTATTATAATACTCGGGTAAGGCTGAAGTCGGTTTTAAAAGTATTCCGTTAATTTTTAGTCCAACGTTTTCTTTTTTTCCGAAATAGTAGATTTGGGTCAAATTAGAAGTGTCAGATTCTATATCTTTTTTCTTTTCCGAAATATTATTCCGTATTTTTTCTTTAATCTCTGGTTCTAATATTTTCCATTTTAGGGCAATCCGAGACTTTTTTATGTTAACTGTATCAATGATTTTTTCATATTGAACACTAATATCAGATTCGGCTATTGGTCTATAGTCAGATTCTTGACAGTACAGGTCAAATCCGAATAACAATATTAATATTAGAGTGAGTTTTTGCATTGTTGGTAACGGTCTCCTTTATTTTGATTTATTAATT
>NZ_ARZX01000082.1:0-868 GCF_000568425.1 Cellulophaga geojensis KL-A | reverse complement strand
TTGTACGCTATGGATCAATGGTATCATTACCCACTTTATAATTATGGTTGGTTTAGCAGTAAGGTTTATTAATTTTGATTTGATTAACAACAGTATTAATAGTTAATTAATAACAATCATATTTGTCTATCAGGTTTTTTGCTTCTCTTTCTCCCAATGCAGCTGCTTGTTTTAAATCGGTACAACTTTTTTCATATTTATCTACGTCGTAGTAAAGTTTCCCCCTATTTAAAATATAATTGCTTTTTTTTTCAAATTCAATTAATTGAGAATAGTCATATATTGCATTCCAACAAGCTGACTTATCAAGATATCCTGTTGCATATGTTTTGTAGGAGTATCTAATAGCCCTCTGCTCTAAAGCGTTTTTTAGTTCATCTTTCGCCTCATCAATACTTTGAAATATCTGTATTGCATTAGATAGTATCCCTATCTCTTTTTCATAATTTTCTAATGAGTAATTTTTTACCAAGCACATATATTTCATTGCCTTAATAAAGTTTTTTCGTTTTGCTCCATTTAGTTCTTTTGCGTCAGCAAAACTTTCAGCCAATCTTGAACAAATATCTCCATCAGAAAGAGTAATGGCATAAACAGATGAGAAACTACTAATTAAATATAAAAGGATTAAAATTTTTTTCATTTGTTTTATTTTAAGAAAATAAGAGTTATTTATTATAAAAGTAACTCTAATTTCTTTAAAAAGTAAAACTATTTATTAAAGAGAATTGTCTATTTGTGTAATTGCATTAGAGAACTTTTAAATGGTATAAATCAATGGGCTAATCTTTGTTTTTTAAAAAAATCACAATCGAACAGGCCACAATTTTACGACATAAAATCTATATAAAAACACCATAAAACCGTA
>NZ_ARZX01000081.1:0-868 GCF_000568425.1 Cellulophaga geojensis KL-A | reverse complement strand
TCCGCCGTAATTGCGGTTATACATTGTTACCCATAGGCATTTTTTAATTATTTCAGTTGGAAATGTATGTGGTCATCGTGTCTAACTGCTTGACATCCGTGAAATCGTACTTTTCCATTGTTCAAATTCAATCGAGTTTTTAAATGTGGCTCGATGAACAATTTACCAATATTTTTTTGTTTTAAAATCAATTCTGCTAATTGTCGAGTTCCTTTTTCGGAAAACTCAATGTCTTTGTTTATTGTGCCTAAAGTCAGATATTTTGGAAAATCATATTGCCAATTTCCATTTTTCTTACAAACAGCGTTTTGGTCATATTCTTTTTCGGTTGGCATTTCATAAACACCATATCCACTAATTGATGGTTTTTTATTAGTCAATTGTCCGTTGTCATTCTCGTAAATCAGAGAAACGTCAATCTTCTTTCCGTCGTTATGGCTCAAATGTGGCAGAAGTGGAAATTTGTCGATAAATGGGAAGTTAGCATCAAGGTAAACCATTTTTATTCCACTATTTCGTTTTTCAAATTCGGTTGCTATTTTTCCGATTGTTTGGTTCAATTCAGGTCTTACATAGTTTCTATTTGCAAGTTTGTAAAAAATAGAATGTGCTTTTAAAAATTCCGTTTCTTTTATTTTTTCACGTCCGAAAATAGGTGCGATATTTGGAACGATTAAAAATGTTGCGAGTAAATATAGAACTGCGAAAATTCCAATCCGTTTCAATCGTTTCTTTTCCGCACTTTTCTTAATCAACAAAATTGCAATCAAATATATTATTCCACCTATTTGAGTTACAACAGTCAAAAAAGTGATAATTATTATGTGAAGCAGTATTTTCAATGGTTGGTTCAGCTTATGGGTAACGT
>NZ_ARZX01000080.1:0-993 GCF_000568425.1 Cellulophaga geojensis KL-A | reverse complement strand
AAAAAAACAATAGATGCAAGTTGCCACTTATCAATGAAACACCGTGTTTTCACTAATGATGTTAAGGGGTTTCAATCTATGTTAAATTGGGTAACAAAGCAAACCAAAGGCGTTTCTGTTTTTTACTGTTTTGAGAATACAGGAAATTATTCTTTAAAACTCGCAAGTTACCTAAGTTATAAAGGAATTGCATATGTGGAAGAAAGCCCTATTAAAATTAAACGTTCATCAGGTTTAGTTAGAGAAAAAACAGATAAGATTGATTCCGAGATTATAGCTAGATATGCTTGGATCCATCGAGAAGAATTGGTTTCTAGTGAATTAAAAAGTGTTGTTTATCAAGAGTTAGGTAGACTTATAGGCTTGCGAGATCAATTAGTTAGAAATAGAGCAGGATTGTTAGGCACTTTAAAAGAGATAGAGCAGCTTTTAAGCAGTCCATCTACAGATACTAGCTGTATTGTTTTAAGAAGGAGTATAGAAAATTTAAGCAAACAAATTAAGAGCATTGAATCTAGAATGGATTCTCTATTAAAAGAAGATGAGTCACTTTCTTCAAACTACAAATTGTTACTCTCTATAAGAGGAATAGGTTTTGTTGTTGCGTGTCAATTATTATATCATACTGAAAACTTCAAACGCTTTTCTAGCTGGCGAAAATTCTCAAGCTATTGCGGTTTAGCTCCATACGAATATAGTTCAGGAACAAGTATTCATAGACGTAAAAAATGTCATTATTTAGGAGATAGGAAAATGAAAAGTTTACTGAGTATGGCAAGTATATCAGCAATACAACATGACCCAGAATTAAGATTATATTATAAACGGAAAGTAAAGGAAGGAAAACCAAAAATGATAGCACTAAACAATGTTAGGAACAAATTATTAGCGAGAGTGTTTTCAGTTGTAAAAAGAGGCACTCCATATGTTGCCCTAAATCAATATGCAGCTTAAAATTTAATGAGAAATTACTAGGATTTGATCTTGGAATAC
>NZ_ARZX01000079.1:0-1005 GCF_000568425.1 Cellulophaga geojensis KL-A | reverse complement strand
AATTAATAAATCAAAATAAAGGAGACCGTTGTAAAACATTTTGAAAACCAAAGCCTTATTGAAAGAGAGAACCATACTTTTTATTATTTTATTAATAACCCTTGGAATAATTGTTTATAATTCAGTTGATTTTAATGACCATGAATTATCAGAATATGATAGAGAACTAGTCAGTTATTTTAGTGAAGTTGCCTTAAGTGCGGAATTTTATGACAACTCAGATAGAATAATTAAATGGACTGAACCTATGAATCTTTATATATGGAAAGATGGGGAGTTTAACAGACAGGTTTCAATAATTAAGAACACAATTAATAAAATCAATAACCTTATCGAGGGCGAATTTAAAATTAAATTAGTAGATAATTACCTTAAAAGCAATGCCGTTATTTTCCTTATGGAAAAAGATGAAGTTGAGTCATTAGTTCCTAAAATTTTTGAAGGTATCGAAGAGGAACTAGCAGGATTAGCTCTTATCGAGTATGAATTAGACAATTATGAAATTAAACATGCAAAAATATTCATTGATATTAATGAACCTCTTCAGACTCAAGAATCTACAATTTTAGAAGAATTAACTCAAAGTATTGGTTTAATGAATGATTCTGAAAAATATTCAAAGAGTATTTTTTATCAAAATAAAGCACTCGACAGTATTAATACTGTGGAATATTCGAAAATGGATGTAGATATTATTAAAATACTTTATCATCCAAAAATGAAACCAGGACTAAACATTAAAAAAGCAGAAAAGGTAATCAAGCAAATTTTGAAAAATTAAAAACGTTTTACAACAATACCTAAACGTAATGCGGTCTTTAGGGTAAAATTGAAAGGTCTGTGTATATTTATGAAGTCGCTAAATCTTTGGGATTTAGCTTTGGATAAAAAAAGAAAAAGCAAAACCAAAAGCTTTAGCTTCGTGTGCAGACGGAAACGAAAAGTTTCCTTGCCTCCGCACTACGCTTAGCCCAACCGTTGTACCACATATAAACAAAACATTGA
>NZ_ARZX01000078.1:0-1052 GCF_000568425.1 Cellulophaga geojensis KL-A | reverse complement strand
AATTCGTGAGTTTCTTAAATTATGCACAACGTATTTGTGTATGAAACGTAGCGTGCAAAAAGACACTAATTTTTCGGATAGACACAGAGCCGTCCCGAAGCCTCGGGATTATATTTTGTTTTAAATTTTCTCTTTTAAAAGCCAAAATAGACCATTTCGCTATCGCATAATATTCTATTTGGCGGTCTTAGTAAATGAAAACAAACCTTTCGGTTTAGCACCTATTAGCTATGTTTTATACACCGTGTTGTAAAACGTTATTTTACTTTTTAAACTTGTAGATATCAATTATTGTTTTATTAAGTTGGTCTTTAGATATGTTTTTTATTACTTTTTTAGTAAAGTTAGGAGTTTTAATATAATATGAGAATTCACCTTCGTATGCACTTTTATATTTGATTTCTAACTTGTTATTATCTTCAATTAAATCTAAATCAGTAATTCCACTTGTACCCCCAAAAGACATTAAACTTTCATCATTTAAAAAAGCTTGGAAGTAATTAATTTTTTCAGAAGCAATAAATGAAGCATCTGTATTACCTAGACTGGTATAATTTTCTTTTAGCTTCTTATCCTGTATATAAAACTTTGAAGTTACTTTTCCAGAATCTTTTCGACTTGAAAAATAATAAAGAGGAATGTTTAAACTTGAACGGGTCAATGAAAAAGTAAATTGTCCATTGCTTTCATAGCTACCTCCATTTCTTTTAAATTCTAATTCAATATTGTTTTCACCTTCTTTTAGGATAAAAGCAAGCTCATCTTTCATAAAAGAAGGCATATTGTCTAACCCTTCTTTTAAGGGGTGATTTTCATTCATAATTTTAAGATTACCCACATATCCATTTTTAATACTTACTCCATTTATTTTGAGGTGTACATCAAATAAACTATTATTGCCTCCAACTAAGCACTTCACAGGTTCTAAATTCTTATATGTCATACTTAAAAAAGTAACTGATGTAATCAATATTAGAATAAATTTATTTTTCATTTTTGTTCATTTGTTTTAATGTTTTAGAACGTTAAGTATAACCGAAGTTACGGGATTA
>NZ_ARZX01000077.1:0-1089 GCF_000568425.1 Cellulophaga geojensis KL-A | reverse complement strand
GATGGTGATTTAATTCTTGATGGTAAAGAAGTAGATGATGAAACTGATCCTCTTGATCCTTGTGATAATATTGGTGGTACACCTCCAACTGGTTCTGCTTGTGACATCTCTATTTACAACGACCTTGTGGGGCCTGGTGTAGATGATGGATACTTTAGAATTATTAATATTGAACAGTTCCCTAACAATACCGTACAAATCTACAACAGATGGGGCGTAATTGTTTTTGAAACTAAAGGATATGATCGTGGTTCTAATGTTTTTAAAGGAATATCTAACGGTAGAGTTGTTATTAATAAAAATGAAGAACTTCCTGCTGGTGTTTACTACTACATTATTAATTACAATAATAACGGTCAAAATAAATCTAAAGCCGGATATTTATATCTAAATAGATAACTTTAAACACAACCATTAAACGCATAAATCATAAATTATGAAAAAATTACTTCTAAGTATTGTTTTTGTCCTTCTTGCCCTGCAGAACATTTCTGCTCAGCAAGATGCACAATACACTCAATATATGTATAACACCATTGCCATTAACCCTGCTTATGCTGGTTCTAGAGGTGTATTTAGTATTGCTGCTTTGCACAGATCTCAATGGGTAGGCCTAGATGGTGCACCTACAACACAAACGCTTAACTTTAACACTCCTGTTTCTAGAAGAGTTGGGCTTGGACTTTCTGTAGTCCACGATGAAATTGGTAACGGAACAAATCAAGATACCTATATAGATGCTGCTTTTTCTTATACAGTTCCTACTAGTGAACAAGGAAAACTATCCTTTGGACTTAAAGCTGGGGGACATTTTTTAAATCTAGATTTTTCTAAACTGGCCAATTACAGACAAGAGTCTACTCCGGCAGGATATGATGATATCGAGAAAAAATTCTCCCCTAACTTTGGCGCTGGTATCTATTACCATACTGATAAATTCTACGCTGGTTTTTCTGTCCCTAACTTTTTAGAAACAAAACACTTTGATGATTCTCAAGGACAAAACAGTTCTTTTCTTGCCGTAGAACGTATGAACTTGTATTTAATTACAGGCTATGTTTTTGAACTTAACAGAGATTTAAAACTTAA
>NZ_ARZX01000076.1:0-1128 GCF_000568425.1 Cellulophaga geojensis KL-A | reverse complement strand
CTACAGATAATGACCCTATTACTTTAGATAACTCATCACCTACAATAGACATTACTACGCCTATTGAAGGAGATGACGTAGTAAACGCAGCCGAAGATAATGATGTAACTATTTCTGGTACAACTACTGATGTAGAAGACAATCAAACTGTAACGGTTACTTTTGACGATGGTACTGATACGGTTACTACAACTGCTACGGTTAGTAGCGGCACTTGGACAGCAGCGGATGCAGATATCTCTGGATTAACTAATGGAACAATTACTGTAACCGCTGATGTTGCTGATGTTGCTCTCAACCCAGCTACAGATAATGATCCTATTACTCTTGATAACTCATTACCAATTGTAGATAGTTTTATTACTATAGACACTACTCCTATTTTAACAGGTCAAGGAGATCCTAACGAATCTCTTATAATAGAGCTTGATACAAATGGTGATAATGTTATTGATGTTACATATTCAGTTACTACTGACTCTAGTGGAGATTGGAGTGTAGATACCGAAACTCAATCACCAATTAACGGTTCTTTACCTTCTCTAACAGATGAAGATATTATTAATATTACAGCTACTGATCCTGCTGGAAACTCTAACACAGGTATTGTAACTATTTCTGTTGATACAGATGGTGATGGACTTACAAACAATGAAGAGAATACTTTAGGCACAGACCCTAACAACCCAGATACGGATGGTGATGGGACTTCTGATGGACAAGAAGTTACAGATGGTACAGATCCATTAGATGATTGTGATTCTATTGGTGGTACTCCTCTTGATACTAGCGATTGTGATAACGATGGCTTAACTAATGCACAAGAAGCTACTATTGGCACAGACACTTTTAATCCTGATTCTGATAATGATGGACTTTTAGATGGTGATGAAGTTACTTTAGGTACAGATCCTAATAACCCTGATACAGATGGGGATTCTATTTTAGACGGACAAGAAGTTACTGATAATACCAACCCGCTTGATGACTGTGACTCTAACGGTGGTACGCCTCTTGACACTAGTGATTGTGATATGGATGGCTTAACTAATGCACAAGAAGCGGCTTTAGGTACAGATCCTTTTAATTCTGATTCTGATGGTGATTTAATTCTTGATGGTAAAGAAG
>NZ_ARZX01000075.1:0-1158 GCF_000568425.1 Cellulophaga geojensis KL-A | reverse complement strand
TTTCGGGTCATTTTTCAAATGTTGCACAACGAGTTTGTGTATGGCTAGTTGCGTTGGCGAGAACTAATTTAGTAAAAGAAAACGAACCAGAGGAAAATCCGTAGGATTTTCCGAGTACACACAACACCAGCAATTAGTTATACACGTTGTTGTGCGACGTTATTTTTTCAATTCAGTCCGTTTTTTAATTGATTATTAATAAATAACTTCTCTTTTATTATAAAATTAACCATTTCTAATATCTTTCTCGTTTCCTCTCTGGATGTTTTTGTTTTAATTAATTCTTGATATTTAGATAAGATTTTGTCTATAGCTTTAATTTTTAATAACTGAAAATCAATGTTTAAATAGTGTTCTATTTTGTCAATTCCTTCTTTTGAATATTTATGCCGAGAGTTGGCTTTTTCCTCTTCTGTTGCCAAATAATTAAATTCAATTCCATATTTAGCTATTAAATCTGAATAAATTCCAATTGAACCTACTTTGTCTTTTACTGTGTTATGAACTCTTTCACTAATTCCTCGAATTTGGTTTTTTATTTTTTTGTCAGTCCACTCGTTAAACATTCCATTTTCTAAATTTTCACGGTTTGCTTTAAGTAAGTTGACAAGTCCTTTTTCAATAAGGTTTGTTAATTGTTCTACCTCTGTTTTTGAAAATGAAATTCTGTCTATTTTATATTTTTTGTTCTTTATTTTGCTGAATTCCATATTGTAACTTGTAGCAATATCCTTGTCAGAAATAAAGGCTAAATTTTCGTCGTTTGTATTTGCGTTTTTTGACCAATTATATGAGCCTGTTAAAACAGTTTTATTGTCAATTACACAGAATTTGTTGTGCATTAAATAATAGTTCTTTTGTAAATCTTTAATGAATGAGATTTGTATTGCGTTATTCTGTAAATTTTTGATAGCTATTGATTCTCGATTTACTTTATTATCATCTACAATTATGTCAATGTTGACATCTTTCAGTCGAATTAAAGCATTCGAAATAGTTTGATTCGTAAACCAAGCCACAGCAATTAAAAGCCTTTCTTTAGTTTCCGAAAGGTGTTTTATTAAATGGTATTCGATGTCTTGAAAATAATTGTTCAATTTATGGTAGGATGTTTTTCATAATGACGCACAACGGTAGGTATAACCGTCAGTTACGGTT
>NZ_ARZX01000074.1:0-1224 GCF_000568425.1 Cellulophaga geojensis KL-A | reverse complement strand
GCACTTAGCCAAATCTTTTTATTTTGTTTTAATTTTTTGTTGTTTTAAATCCAAATCAAAAGATTTGGCGGACTTTATAAATATACACAGACCTTAGTTTAAAGCCCAAAACCCGTATTAATTATAGCCATTGTTGTAAACAGTTTTTTACCTTTTTATAATATGCAAAGTGTTGTCAGAATCTAAGCAGTAGATGTTGTTTTTGTTTATCTGAAAATTCTCTAGCCCACCTCTTAGTTTAGTACTTCCGTTCTTAAATTCAAAATTAAATTCTTGCTCTATTTCAAGTGTATTTGGGTCAAAAACACATAATGAATTTTTAGAAGTATAGAAGTAAAATAATGAGTCATAATATTGGGCTAAACTTACAAATATCCAGTTTTTAGTCTGTTTTGAAATATTACCAATTTTTTTTAGATTAGTTTCAATATCGACATTTCGAATGACTTTATTTGACTCTAAATCTAATTCTATAAAAGTACAATGGCTCAAGCCATAATATATATTGCTTCCTTCTGATTTTGGATAAATATTTCTTCTAATTTTTGCGTCTTTGAAAAATCTAATTAACTCACATTTTTCAATATCATACAAAATAATGCCTCCATTATTCAAAGTACAAACAAGAGTGTTTTTATAGATTTCGGAGAATTCCGATAATTGGTATTCCTCCTGTTCTTCTATTTTATTTAAGTTTTTTAAATGAAAAATTGAATTGTTTTTAGTTTCAAGATTTAAAATCGATATTTCTTGATTAGAATTTTTATATATAAACTTATTATCACTATAAATGCTATATATTCCGTGTGATTTAAGATTTAATATTTCGAAAAAATGATTAAATCCATTTTTTGACAAAAGAGATAAAATACCATTTTCTACTATTTTTTGGATTCCAATTACATTTTTACTTAAAAAGAAAAATGCTTTTCCAAATCCACTCTCTAATATCTCTATTTTATCGTTTATTATAATGTAATTTCCTTCCTTATCATCAATAAATATTTTATTGTCAAATTTTAAAAAATATGCTTTTTGGTTAAAAGGAATCTCTTTATTTTCAATTACTATATTATGATTTGTCGTTTGGTAAACGACCTCATTGAAAATCCCAAATGAAATAACATCTTTTTTAGTTTCAATTTGTTTCATCTAAAATATATATACTTAATTACTTGTGGGTAATTGTTTACAACGTGTTTGTATATGGTTTGTTGCGTGGTT
>NZ_ARZX01000073.1:0-1246 GCF_000568425.1 Cellulophaga geojensis KL-A | reverse complement strand
CAGATAATACAAACATCGATTATACAGATGAGGACGGAAATACGACACAGTTAGACTTAACAGCGATTGTAGAAAACTTAGAAACTTTAACTACTGTAGTAGCAAACACTGATGGTACTTTCACGTATAGAAACTTTAACTACTGTAGAAGCAAACACTGATGGTACTTTCACGTATAGAGATGAAGATGGTGTAGATACGGTTATTGATATTAAAGATTTAGAGACGTTAACAGTAGCAGCTTTAAATGCAGATAATACAAATATCGATTATACAGATGAGGACGGAAATACCACACAGTTAGACTTAACTGCATTAGTAGAAAACTTAGAAACTTTAACTACTGTAGTAGCAAACACTGATGGTACTTTCACGTATAGAGATGAAGAAGGAGTAGATACGGTTATTGATATTAAAGACTTAGAGACGTTAACTAATCTAGTTAATAATAATGACGGTACAATTACATACACAAATGAGGATGGAACGGATCAAGTTATTGATTTGGTTAGTGATCAAGCTAATAATGATATCCAAGTTGGGGCAGATGGTGGATTGTATTTGAATGTTGCATCTGTTACAATTGATGAAACAGTAACAACTTTAGTAGATAATACAGACGGAACATTTACGTATACAAACGAAGATGGCGTAACCACTACATTTGATGCAAAGCGTTCTACAGTAGTAGACAACGGTGATGGAACCTTTACATTAACAGATGACTCAGGAAATTCAGCAACTATTGACACAAACAATACAATTACGACATTAGTAGATAATGGCGATGGTAGTTTTACGTACACATCAGAAAATGGTACAATAACTACATTTACAGAGACTTTATCAACTTTAGTAGACAATACAGATGGTACATTTACGTATACAAACGAAGATGGTGTAACCACTACATTTGATGCAAAGCGTTCTACAGTAGTAGACAACGGTGACGGTACATTTACAATCACAGATGACTCAGGAAATTCAGCAACAGTAGATACCAACAATACAATTACGACATTAGTAGATAATGGCGATGGTAGTTTTACGTACACATCAGAAAATGGTACAACAACTACATTTACAGAGACTTTATCAACTTTAGTAGACAATACAGATGGTACATTTACGTATACAAACGAAGATGGTGTAACCACTACATTTGATGCAAAGCGTTCTACAGTAGTAGACAACGGTGACGGTACATTTACAATCACAGATGACTCAGGAAATTCAGCAACAGTAG
>NZ_ARZX01000072.1:0-1255 GCF_000568425.1 Cellulophaga geojensis KL-A | reverse complement strand
CAGGATTTTTTTCATAATTGTAGGCAACGGTTTGTGTATGGTTAGTTACGGAAAATCAGTTAGGATTTTCCGACGTTGAGCTAAGTTAATTAATTCGAGTGAATTCCTGCGAAGGAATTCCGCCGTAATTAATTATACACGTTGTTAGCGGTAGTATTTTCATAATTTTAATAACTCATCAGTTGATTCGTCATAAATCAAAGTCCTATGTTTTGGTTGTAATCCTTCCTCATTTGAATTATACCAGAAATAGATGGAATATTTATATCCACCAATATATTCCAATTTGTATGGGCGATAATTCTCTTCGGCATTTGTAATTGTCCACTTTTTAGAAATGATTTTTGGACGTCGACCATATGTTTTATTTATGGTGTAAAAGTCAGAAGCAGAAGTGAATATAAAAACACAATTTCCAACACGCTTAAAATCGTAAAGTTTCTCAAACTCACTGACAATTGTCTCTTTTCCATTTACATCTAATTCAATGACTGTGAATTTGCCGTCTTGCCAATAGTATGTATAACCAAATTTAAAATCACTTTCTGGTCTGTAAATTTTGTTTGCAAGCACTTCTTTAACAGAATGGCTTAGTCGATTTTTAACAGCTTCTTTTATTTTAATAGTATCAAACGTATTAATTATCCATTGGCAATAGTTTTCATCATACTCAATCTCTTTTTGGTTAGATTTAATGGTTTTTAAATTCAAGATTGCATATTCTAAAAGTGCTAAACTTGTTGATGGGTCAAATTCATTGCTTACTTGTCGAATTACAATTCCATTTTTACTCAATAATTTAATTCCTTTTTCAATTTTACCATAATCATATTTTATAATTCCTTTATCAAAACTTATAAAATAGTCTGGTTCGCATTGTCCTACATAAAAATGATTAAAATCCAATAAAATGGGTTCTGTATAATTTAGTTTTTCACATAAAATTTTAGCTAACTCACCGATTATTTCAATTTTTTGAATTTCCTCGTAAAAGTAACCAGTCTTTATTCTTGTCTTTACATTTCCGAATTCTTTTGTAATCCAAAAATCTTGATGTGCAAATGAATTTTGTGTTGAAGAAATAACTATAAGAAAGAGAAATATTACTTTTTTCATTAATTTAGGATTCAAATTTCAACAAAACTACATTATGTTATTCTAAATGAAAATTCAAATTGAGTGAAGTGGTCATTTTAACTAGTGAACAGGTTTTTCAATATTGCCGCTAACGTGTTTGTATATGGTTTGTTGCGTG
>NZ_ARZX01000071.1:0-1285 GCF_000568425.1 Cellulophaga geojensis KL-A | reverse complement strand
CAGCGTGATTTTCATAACCAACAAACTTAGGGGAAGGATTACCTTTATCTAATAATTTTAAATTTTTATATTGCTTTTCTATTTTAGCTATTAACTCTTTATCTGTAGCAATTGACTTAAATTTAGCATAATACTCATCCATATTAAATTTAGGATCAGAGTTTTTAAGCATATCCATTTTATGTGTAATTACATATTCTACTTGTAATAACAATTCGTTTTTAATGAACTCTGATTTTGACTTGGCTGCAACAGCTAAAACTGGGTACTTACTATTTTTAGTCTCTTTTGCTATTTCATTTTGTAATTTTTGTCTGGCCAACGATTTATATCCGTTATGATTTTTATAATCTTCATCGTTATAATAGTTAACCTGGTCAAGTTCTTGTAAAGACTCTTTAGACATTTTAAAGTCCTTATTTTTTACATAGCGCGTATGCCAATTTTTATAGTTTGATAATGCTAAAAGGTAATTATAGTTATTGTCTTTTTTATGAAATGCTATAAATTTATTAGAAAGTCCTTCAGTTTTATCTAATTTATTATTTAAAGTTGTTTTGTGATTATTGATTTTTTCTTTAAAAGATTTCTCTTCTAATTTTAATAAATCAGCATCAACTTTAAAACTAGAATTTTGTTCTTTTTTAAACTTTAAATAATTATTCTCTAGTTCACCTTTGCCAACGATTGAGATTGTATTATCAAAATCTTTTGCATCAGCATTAATTTTAAGATTAAATTCTTTTTCTATGTATAGATTAATTTTATTGTTGTCAACCATAAAAGAATATTCGCCTTCAGGAGCTTTAATGGTATCTAAAAACAAACCATTTGCAGTAATACTTATAGTGTCAGCATACGTACTATTCTTTTTAATAAGTGTTATTTTCTTATCCTTAGTGTTTGTAATATTTCCTTTTAAAATTGCATAATCTAATGTATGTACTTCTTTTTCTTTACAGGCTACTATACTTAAAATAAGGAGTCCGAGAGTAATAATCTTTTTTTTCATAGAAATTATTTTAAATAAGAGGATTACAAGTTAATAAGTTTTTTCTTATAATGTAGAGGTGTTTACAAAAAAAATCATCTTGATAAACTACCAAGATGATTTTTATATTTTAAAGTGTATAGTTTACTGTATTATAACAGGTTATTTAAAACTTCTTTTAACTTAGGGTCAGATGGTCTAGGAGCATTTGCATTTACAATATTACCTTCTGTATCTAATAATATAAATTTAGGAATACCTTGTATAACATAGTCTTGTATAAAATCAGATTCA
>NZ_ARZX01000070.1:0-1336 GCF_000568425.1 Cellulophaga geojensis KL-A | reverse complement strand
GTTAGCTACAATTACTTACTCATATTTAAAAATAAAACTGAACTGAATTTGAAACTGAAAAATCCAAATATTTTATTATTGATTAGTATATTAATTTTCATTATCGCTTGTAGCCAAAAAAATTATTGTACGAATGGTAATTGCGGAGAAAATTGGAGTGGATTGGCTGTTTTAATTTCTGGAATATTTGGAGTTTTTATTGGAGGAGCTTGTATATCTTGGCTCGCAAATCCATTAATCTTAATTTCGTGGTTGACATTTAAAAAAACTAAAATTTCTTTAGTAATGAGCATTATTGCTTTATCTTTTGGAATGAGTTTTTTATTTTTTGATGAAATAATAATAAATGAAGCAGGACACTATGGAGAAATAACAGGATATGAAATTGGATTTTACTTATGGAACTTAAGTTTTGTAATTATGATTATCCGAAATATAATTAGTTTGAAAAACAAAAAAACTGTAGCTAACAATGTATAACCGCAATTACGGCGGATTCGACTACGTCCGAATCCACTCGGAATTGCTAACGTCAGTGCTAAACCGAAAATTAACGCATATTAATCGTAACTTCGGTTATACCTACCGTTAGCCATAATTTAAGAAATGACGATATTAACAGAAAATCAAGTAACTGAACTTTGTGTTTTTATAGAAAATCGAATAGAAAAAATCGGTTGTGACCACTCGTTGAAATACACTTTTGAATGGGCTGAAAAAAATGGAATTGATAAGTGTGACCTAATTGACGTTTTGGAATCGAATGGTGGATTTTGTGATTGCGAAGTAACATTTAATTTACCGGAAGGTTGTGATTTAGAATTAGAGTCCGAAAACAAAGAAATGGACTTTAAAAATCCTTTCAAAATACCGCTGAATTTTCAACAGACCGAAAATAAAGTTTATACAAAAGCACTATTTTCGAGTTCTGAATACGACCATAATAATTACACGAAAAATGGCGAATTATTAATTCCAGCACCATTTGGATTTAAACCAAAAAAGAGAGTTAGGAAAAGTATGCACTTCTTTAACGGAACTGAATCGGAATTGCCTACTGAAATTGGAATTGTAAAAGAAATAGAACCGATAAATGGAAAAGAGTTTGCGAAAAAAATTCGTGATTTAAAATTAGGTTCTCTTTCGAGATTTTCGGAAAGAGATGCTGAGTATTACTTTTCGAGAATTGAAAAAATTGACATTGGAAAACCAATGGGAACGCATTTTATGGAAAGAACAGGAATTGGAGGAACGAAAGTTGAATTAAAAGTGCATAAAGTAATATATAGAAAATAAAAAACTATGGCTAACACCGTGTATAATTCATTGCTAGTTA
>NZ_ARZX01000069.1:0-1338 GCF_000568425.1 Cellulophaga geojensis KL-A | reverse complement strand
TGTCCCGTCCTAACATAGCGATACACTAAAACTTAGTGTAATGAATACATCAGTAAAGACGGGTTATACAAAAAGAACCCAAAAAGACTACTCGCTTTCTTTTAAACTTCAAGTAGTAGAGGAAATTGAATCTGGTAAGCTGGATAGACTTTCGGCTCACCTTAAATATGGCATACAAGCAAGATCGACAATCACATCTTGGTTACGAAAATATGGTACCTTTGATTGGGAAAACCTATCCGTAGTAAACGTGGCAAAAACACCAGAACAAAGAATCGTTGAGTTAGAGGCTAAAGTTAAACTTTTGGAAAAGCAAAAGGCTCGTGCCGAGCACTTAGCTGAAAGAGCTGATAAAAAGGTAATCATTTTTGATATGTTAGTAGATATGGCGGAAAAAGAATATGATATTGCTATCAGAAAAAATTACACGCCCGAGTTATTGAACGCTTCAAAGAAGAACAAAAAGAAACAATAGTTTCCACCTGTAACTTACTCGGGCTAAATAGACAGGTATATTATAGAGCTGTTAAATCTAGGACTAAAAAGCAGCATATAGTAAAACAAGTGATTGCTTTAGTGCGCAGTATTCGTAGTATTATGCCTAAAATAGGTACTAGAAAATTGTATTATATATTGAAAGACAAACTCATTGTTTTAAATGTTGGCAGAGATAAACTCTTTAGAATACTCAAAGCAAATCATATGCTTATAAAACCTAAAAGATCATATCAGATAACTACAGATTCTCACCATCGATTTAGAAAGCATAAGAATATTGTTTGCAATGTTGAAATTAATCGACCAGAACAAGTATGGGTTAGCGATATAACCTATTTAGGTTCTAGAAACAACCCATCTTATCTAGCATTAATAACAGATGCTTATTCTAAAAAAATAATAGGATATAATGTATCGGAAAGTCTGGCAGTTGATGGAACCATAAAAGCTTTGGAGATGGCTTTGAACAATAGGATGTATAAAGATGAACCACTTATTCACCACTCTGATAGAGGGTTGCAATATTGTTCTAATGAATATCAGAACCTATTGTCGCAAAACGCAATTAAATCCAGTATGACCGAAAAATACGACCCTTATGAAAATGCAATTGCAGAAAGGATCAATGGTATACTCAAACAAGAGTTCAACGTTGCAAAACATTTACAGTCGCTACCTATGAAGAGAAAATTGGTAGAACAAGCTATTTGCATTTACAACAACTTAAGGCCACATTTATCAAACCACATGTTAACACCAGAGCTTATGCATCAGCAAAACAAAATCATAATGAAACAATACAAATCAAAAAATCTCATTGAAACTAGTTTCAATGAGATT
>NZ_ARZX01000068.1:0-1359 GCF_000568425.1 Cellulophaga geojensis KL-A | reverse complement strand
TTCTATTACAAGTAAGTCTACCAAGTAGTACCAATAGGCTTACATAGCACCTACAAAGCAAAAGTTATGACTCCAGAAAATAAGCAAATTAGTATTAACGGTAAATTTATTAGTGGATTTAAGCACATTACCTTAAATCAAAAAATTAACAACCATCATTCTTTTGAAGTAGGAATAGATTTAGAAGCCGCAGAAACCACTACGGCACACACCATTAATAAATCTAAAGAATGGCTTGGGAAAACCATACTTATTACTACTACTGGTAAAGACTTTACAGGTATTATAACTAACATTTCTTTAAACCAAAACAACGGTAATCACGGGCAAATTTTAGTTACTGGATACTCCCCTACTATTTTATTAGATGACAGTGAACTTATGCAGTCTTGGTTAAACAAACCTTTAGCAGATATTATTAGTGACACTACCAACAACCCTAAACTTAACGTTGCTATTGCTCCTGAACATACTGCTAACATAGAGTACCAAGCCCAATACCTAGAGACTAACTTTAAATTTGTACAACGTATTGCAAAACAATATAATGAGTGGTTATTTTATAATGGAGATACGCTTTTCTTTGGAAAACCTTCTCCCCAAGACGCTGTTACTATTGAGTACGGAAAAGATTTAACACAAATGAACATTGGTATACAAACCAATGCTCGTAAAATAAGCGCATTTTCTTTTAATGCAACAGATGTTCAACAATTTAACAGCAATAGTCCAGATAATCCCGCTGGCTTAAATGAACTAGGACAACACGCTTTTAACGCCAGCTTAGATACATTTTCTAACCCTACAAACGCTTTTACTTCTGCTAGAGTAAAAAACAAAGCTGATATTGATGATTATGTAATGAAAAAACAGCAAAGTGCTGCAGCAGACTCTAGTTATATTACTGGTAAATCTACTAAAAGAGGCTTAACTGTTGGTAGCATTATAGATGTAGAAACAGCTGTACTTAATGGCGCTGCAAGTTATGCTACAAAAAAACACGGGAAATATATTATTACAGAAATTACACACCATGCAAAAGAGGCTAACTACTACACCAATACCTTTGTTGCACTGCCTGCAGATATTAAAAGCTTACCAGAACCTAAAGTAGCATTGCCGGTTGCGCAAACACAAATGGCAACCGTACTAAGCAACCAAGACCCTAAAAACAAAGGAAGAGTACAAGTAAAAATGAATTGGCAATCTGGTGAAATGAAAACCTCTTGGATACGTGTTATGACACCAGATGCGGGTAGCAGTAGCAATGTACCAACCAACAGAGGTTTTGTGTTTATACCAGAAGAAGGAGACCAGGTTTTACTTGGTTTTAGGTACAACGACCCTAACAGACCTTTT
>NZ_ARZX01000067.1:0-1408 GCF_000568425.1 Cellulophaga geojensis KL-A | reverse complement strand
CGTCAACATCAGTTTGCACAGCAGCAATTGCATTAGTTGCCGCAGTTTCATTAGCATCAACATCAGCCTGAATAGCATTTTCTGCATTTGTAGCTCTTGTAGTTTCTGTAGTTATAGCAGTAGCGTTATTAGCAATATTAGTTTGCAAAGTAGCATCGTCATAAAAAGCACCACCATCAGCTCCAGCTGTAATATTATTGTTAGCATCTGTACTTACTATAACTTGGTTAGAAGCCGCAACTTGTGCATCTACATAAGTTTTAACAGCATTTTGAGTAGGGAAAGCATCATCAGAAGTTCCTAAAGCTACGTTGGTAGACTTGTTAGCTGCATCTTCTTTAAGGTCTATAGCATTAGTTGCAGCAATTTCATTAGCATCAACATCAGCCTGAATAGCATTTTCTGCATTAGTAGCTCTTGTAGTTTCTGTATTTATTGCGGTAGCGTTATTAGCAATATTAGTTTGTAAAGTAGCATCGTCATAAAAAGCACCACCATCAGCTCCAGTAGTAATATCATTGTTGGCATCTGTACTTACAATAACTTGAGTAGAAGCAATTATTTGAGCATCTACATAACTTTTAGAGGTAGCATCTTGTGGGTTTACAGGATTTGCTATTGAGGTTACAGCATTACCGCCCATTGTTAAAGGACCTGTCATAGCATCACCAATAATATTTACATACCTAGCATCATTAGTAGATAAATCTGTGGTTACCTCTTGCCATCCGGTTGGATCATCATATATAAAAGCAACACCATTTCTGTCTGTATTTGGGGCTACTTCACCAGATACAATGTAAATGTCAGAGTCTACTCCAGTTACTGGTCTGGCAGATTCAAGTCCAGTTGAAACACTAGATAGTACAACAGCTACATTTCCATTTGCAGCAGGATTTACACCATTTACACTTCTTACAATATTAGGTATTGTTGTTACTCCATTAATTTCATCTGTAAAAACTAAGCTGTTTTCAGAGCCGGCTGGACTCTCTAATTTGGATACCGTTTCATTATCTAATATCCAATTAGTTCCGTTCCATCTCATTATTTGGCCATTACTAGTTCCGTTAGCTAACTTATCTAAAGTAACATTATCATCAGCAATTTTACTTGCTATTATAGCATTATCTGCAATACTAAGGCTCACATTTTCAAATGCAGCATTAGTGCCACCTGTAACATCAATATCTGTTGAGGTTATATTGCCATTCGCTTGTGCATCTACATATGTTTTAACTGCATTTTGAGTAGGGAATAAAGTAGAAGAAGGAGATGTGTTGCCTAAATCAGTTGCATCAGATTTATTAGCAGCATCTTCTTTAAGGTCGATAGCGTCATTAGCTGCAGTTTCATTAGCGTCAACATCTGCTTGTACCGCAGCAATTGCATTAGTTGCAGCAGTTTC
>NZ_ARZX01000066.1:0-1426 GCF_000568425.1 Cellulophaga geojensis KL-A | reverse complement strand
CTTTAAGCCAAGGAAAACTGCTCTCTGCTGCAGCTTGTGGTGAATTTGCTGTTAATACAATTTCATCTAAAACAATGGCTGCATATTGCTGTGATACTACAGTTTTAAAGACTGGCAACTTTACAAAAGGTAAAAATAAAGACACTAAAAACGTACCTATTAAATACACCCGGTTGCTTTGAAAAAAAGTCTCCTTTTTTAAAAACAAATCATAAATTGCCAAAAACAACAACTGAAATGTTACTACTAAAACTATATACTGTATCATCCTTATTTAAATTTTTATTACTTTAATCTAAAGGTAATTGGTAAAGAAAAAGGAACTTTAACCGCCTTACCATTTTCCATTCCTGGAGAAAACTTAGGCAGTCTGCTAATAATACGTGCAACCTCATTTACCAAAAGTTTATCTGGACCACGCATTTGCAAGTTTTTTACAGAGCCATCCTCTTCTATAATAAACCTAATATTTACCCTACCTTGTATTCCTTTCTCTTGAGCTTCTTCTGGGTATTCAAAGTTTTTTCTGATGTGCTCATTAAACGACTTATTAAAATTTTCTCTAGGGTTTTCTGCATTTTCATTACCAGGAAAAGCTGGTGGCGTACCTATTGTTGAAAAAGGCACTAAATCACCTTCTTCTTTATCAAAAATACCTGAATTATTTGCTTCTTCATTGCTTGAATACTTAATAAGCTTAACGTCAGAATTTGTTTGTATTGTGCTTGGATCTGCAGAGTAACCTACAATAACAACCTCATCTAAGGCCTCTACCTCATCAACACTACTTTTTGCCTCTACTGCATCTATTTCAGCGTCATTTTCTGTTTCACAAGAGGTATAGAATAACATACCTGCAACTAATGGCACCAATGCTAAATATTTTAACTTTAAAACTTTACCAGATTTTGATTTTTGTAACATAACTATTCGTTTTTTAATTAATGATGATTTATAAAAATGGTTAATGAATGAGATATTTTTTGTCTCAAAAATTTGAGACAGCAGCAACTCATACTGTTCTTTTTTACTCGTTTTTTTCACTTTAGAGTCGGCTATAAACTCGTGTACTTCTGCTATTCTGTTTTGGTAGACATACACTAGTGGATTAAACCAAAGGGCGATGCGCATTACCTCAAAAAATAATAAATCTAAAGTGTGTTTTTGCTTAACATGCACTAACTCGTGCTCTAAAATGCCTTCTTCGTTTTCTTTTGTAACCGCATCGCCCATAAAAACAGTATTGTAAAATGAAAAGGCATTATTGCTTTTAGGGATTGTAACTTTTATATAGTCTGTGAATTTTTGCTTTTCTCCCGCTTGCTTCAATTTTATAATTTGATAAATTTTATAAACAAATAAAGCGAATGATATTACTGCTCCAATTACAAATAACACTTTAAGCCAAGGAAAACTGCTCTCTGCT
>NZ_ARZX01000065.1:0-1436 GCF_000568425.1 Cellulophaga geojensis KL-A | reverse complement strand
TTAAAGAGTTTGAAAATGAAATAATAAGTCATATAGATTCTTATATTCTACTATTTTTTGAAAAATTTTATAACCTTCAAGATCTAAATGATAAAATTTTAAATGACTTACCAAAAGAAGAATATGCGAACTATATACCAGGACAAACTAATTTTAAAGTTCTTATAATAATGAAATTATGTAATAGTTCTAAATATATTGATTTTAAAGAATGGGCATTAAGTACTTATAAAAAAGGAGTTGAGATAAATGCAACGAAATATGGAAAAGATTATGAAATATTACAAAGATTAATAAGTTATCTTGAAAATGAAGATTTTAATAATTCCATAATCGATTGAGTTTTTATTTACCCAGCTAGCGCGAGCGTCACGCTCGTGCCGTAAAGAGTAAGCAGAATAACAAAACAATTTAAAAGTAAAATGAGCAGAAAATACAAAGTAGAATCTGGTTTTGTAACTAATCCTGTTGATTGGAAATATAGTAGCGCTAGAAATTACCAAGATGACCAAACCATTTTAAATATTGATATATGATTACTAATAATACTTTTAGTTTGTTTAACGGCACAAGCAAGATGCTTGCGCTAGCGGGGGCTACAAAACAACAATTAGGAGATAATTTTTATGATTTTTTCAAGGACAAAATTTCTTCATCTGAATTAGTTGATTTTGAAACGATTCTTAAAAAATATAGAATGAGATGATTTTAAAAAGATTTTATTCAAAATCTATCATAAGGTACCAACCTAAAGATAGAACTATAAGAATTCCATTAGAAGTAGAAGAATCTATTGCAGTAGAAGATAGAAAAGCTGAAGTGATAGTAGGAGAATATGATGTATTAAATGGTTCTGTTTACTGTGTTTTTAGTTTTAAGCAATTAAACTATCTGTTTTTGAGAAATAAAGTAATTGAAATAACAGACTCAATAAGTATAAATTATCGTGTAAATTATACCGATAAAGAAGTAAGTTATTTTGAAATATTAAACAATGGTATAAGTTTAATGAAGGAAGAATATTCTAACAATCATAAACCTTTAATAAATCCATTTGATGGAGATGAAGATTGGGAGTATGTGAATTTTGCATATCATCTTTCGAATTACATCAATAAAGCAAAAGAAAATCCTAATGCACCATTATTTCCAAATCCCCCGTTAGCGCAAGCATCTTGCTCGTGCCGTAAAGAGTAAGCAGAGCAACAAAACAATATAAAAGTAAAATGAGCAGAAAATACAAATTTAATAATCCAACAGCAGCTTACTTTGTAAGTTTTGCTACTGTTTATTGGATAGATGTATTTACTAGACAAACTTATTTTAATGTATTAGAAGAAAGTATAAATTATTGTAGAAAAGAAAAAGGAATGGTCCCGAAGCGTCGGGACTGGCAACAACATAGCAAACCAATAGAATTATGGAGCACAAAAGTT
>NZ_ARZX01000064.1:0-1463 GCF_000568425.1 Cellulophaga geojensis KL-A | reverse complement strand
CCTACCGTTACCACACATTTGAGAAAAAATATCGAATAAATGAAAGTTCACGTATTTTTAGGGGAGTTTAATAGCAGAAAAGAAGCTACTTCATATACTGAATCGTATTGGGAACCTGAACCTGACGAAACTGCATCTGATGAAGAATACGCCTTATGGGAAAATAACAATCCAAAATGGAAAATGGAATCTGATTTAAAATGCTATCTAGACGGAGATTTTATTGAAACGATAACGGATGAAAACAAATTTGAATATCTATGCGGAATGATTGAAAATTCTGAAGACATAAAGCACTTAAAAACGGAACTTAAAGGGAAGGAACTCATCTTAATATTTGAAAAAGCAATTAATAGCGAAAATGCTGAATTAAAATCGACAGACAGAATTGAATATAAAGGAGTTTACGAAAGTACTCTGAAATAGCTTGACTAAAATGAACAAAGAAAATATACCGAAAACACTCCATTTTCTTATTCCAATTGCAAAAGAATGGGGAATTGGAGATGATGGATACCGAAGTGAAAAGATTGACAATTCATCAGTCAACGAATTAAAGGAACTAACTAATCACTTTACTGATGATGTTCTACGTGATTTAAATGACTGGTTGGAAAACCCAAACCCAATTGAACCTCAGACTGAAGAATACTATTCCTTTACTTCTTTATATCAGGCTTTTGAATACGGATATTTCGTTCTTAAAGACTCAAAACAATAAGAAGTATAAAATGGTATTGTGTAGGGAAAACGTGTGGTAACATTGGCTATAATTAATACGGGTTTTGGTGCTTAACTCGAAGTTTAGAGCTTTTAACTAAGTCCGCCAAATCTTTTGATTTGGCTTTAAAATAAAAAAGATAAAACAAAATAAAAAGATTTGGCTAAGTGCTTAATCGGAAATTAATTACTTTTAATTCCCGTACTAACCATAGCCGAGACGTTGTACGCAAGCCAAAACTCACTTGAAATTGACAAAAAAGATAATATTTGGAATATTAGCATTTGTAATCGGAATTATCATAGCCTACTCTTCCGAATCTTTTTTTCGTGGAATAATTCAGGACATTTTTAAATGGTCAACTTCTGACAAAATTCAACTTGTTGAAAAAAACTTTTTTGTTTTCTCGAATAAACTTTATTTCCTGACGTTCGGAATTGGACTTCTAATTTTAATGCTTGACAATCTGAATCAAAAACTCGCTGATTATTTGAAAAACATAATAATTAGCCTTCTGATTTTCGGAATTTTAATTCTCGGATTTTCCTCTTTAGATGCAAACCTAAAAGTTGTGGAATGTACTGCTTGTGACAATGGAATTAGAAAATTACACTGGAATGATATAAATTACGGACTGATTTTAGGTTTAAGCGCAATATTTGCAATTATTCCAAGTCTGATTAGAATAATTAAACGGATAAAAAAGCCAGCGTACAACAATGTATAACCGCAATTACGGCGG
>NZ_ARZX01000063.1:0-1485 GCF_000568425.1 Cellulophaga geojensis KL-A | reverse complement strand
ATTCTGGTAATGGAAGAATTATTAGTTTGAGATTTCCTACCATATTGAATAATCCTGATTTAGATAAAAGATTAGCCGGAAAAAGCGCATCTTGGTATAAGTATTATGTTAATGGAGAATGGAAAGGTGTAAGATTTGCTACTGTTGATTTATCAATCCCCAAGGACAAGCACAAAGAGGGTGAGTTTAATTTTGAGTTTGCAAGGTAATTAGTTATGAGGTTCTATAAGGTTATTATTGTTTTGGTTTGGTGTTTTATTGGTTTGGTAAGCTGCGCCCAAAACACCAAAAAAGACACAAAAATGACACATGAATTTAATTTAGACACCTATGTAGATAGCATTGCTGCACAAGTTAAACACTACCCTAAAGAACCAATGTATTACCTACGTATAAACCAACTTAATTGTATTTATGAAGTTTTAGTAAATGGAGAAATAGTTACAGGCAATTATAGTCTTATGCAATATGCATCTGCTACAGAAATTAACAGAGCCATTTTAAAATCGGGACCACAAACCATTACCTACAGGCTCTACCCTGTGGGAGATTTGGTAAAAGATGAAATTGGTGAAGGAGAAACCATTACAACATTATTAAATAGCACAGAGATTAGCATAGACGTAATACGGGTAGATGACATAAACACCTATGAAAGTATTACAGATGATGAAAAATTAGTAGTAAAACACCAAAGTAAAAAAAATAAAGAAACTGGTAGTTTTATAGGTGCTGGTTTACCGTATTATGAGCATACTTTTACATTTAATGCACAAGTACCGTATGAGTTAGAAGGCTGGACTAATGGTATAGACTTACGGAAACTAGACCAGAAAAAATTAGAACAAGCAGTAGTAGCCGAATATAAAAAAATACAAAAATTATATGAAGCTAAAGATGTAGTTACACTTTTGGATAATTATTATCATAGTTTTGTACGTTTGGCAGTTTCCGAGTATAAAGGCAAACAATACATTAAAGAGATGGTAGAAGAAATTTATAAACCTATCTTAATTGATAATAAAGATTTTCAGCCAATTAGAGATTATAAGTTTTCTATTTGGTCGCAAGGCCATTATGTTAGTCTAGAGCACCCTGTTTTTCCTATAAAGGACAAGCGAATACAAGGAAAACCTTCTTTTTGGTTTTTGTTTAAGAATAGTAATGGAAGGCTAAGAGCTATGTTTAGACCTATTGATTTATCAATCCCTAAGGATAAGCACAAAGAGGGTGAGTTTAATTTTGAGTTTGCAAGGTAATTAGTTATGAGGTTCTATAAGATTATTATTGTTTTGGTTTGGTATTTAGTTAGTATGGTGAGCTGTGCCCAAAATACTAAAACTACTAAAAATATGAACACTGCAGACCAAGATAGTATTACCATACATAATGTTACAGATAAAATGTGGCAAACTATGCCTAAGTACAATGAACAACCTATGTACTTACTACGTATAAACCAAGAGTATTGTACCTATGAGGTTT
>NZ_ARZX01000062.1:0-1623 GCF_000568425.1 Cellulophaga geojensis KL-A | reverse complement strand
AGAAATTACTAGGATTTGATCTTGGAATACGGCTATGAGTAGTTGCGTGGTTTAGCACTTAACTTTGCAAGTACACACCAAGCTGAAAATCCGCGAGGATTTTCAGAAGTAGGCGAGAACAAGCAATTACTTATAGCCATTGTTGTAACCAGTGCTTTTTATTTCATTGTTATTAATATACTTAATTTTCCTGAACCTTTATTTGTCTCAATTTTTAACGTAAAAGTTTCAAAGTCCCATATTCGTCCATACCATTTGTTGGATTGAATCAAATCTTTCTCTTTTTCCCATTCAAATCTTTCTTTAAAATATTTGTCCGCTCCAAAAATTTCAACAGCATTATTAACAACTAATTCGTACTCTCTTATAAAAGTGAAGTTTGAATAGTTATTGGTTTTTCGATAAAAATAAAGGTAGCTTTTACCATCTTCAAGGATTCTGTCAATTCTATTAAAGAATCCCAAATAATTATGAATAGGCTTAATTGTATTTGTCTCTCTATTTATATCGATAGATTTATAAGAATCCACAATCAATCCATTTTTCAAATCATTGACTAAAAGTTCGGAAAATGTGTTTTGGTCTTTTTCTTCCTTTTCGACAATAAAGTCAAATGATTGGATGAATTCATCAGCGGGAATAACTTTTGTGTCAATACCCAGTAACTTATAAAGTGCTCTGGTTTTTTTCAGAAAACCATTGTCGTCTGAAACAACGCAATCGCAGTAAGCTCCATAATAACTATGAATCCCGTCATTAAGCATATTATTGAATCTTACACTTTTAGACGGTTCTTTACTTATTCCTAAAAGGTCAAGGGTAAAGTATGCGTTTGTAAAAAAGTCATATTTTGATATTTCCTTGTCTCCATTTGGGTTTAAATTACTATTCACATATTCTACAAAAGTCTTTTGAAGATGAGAATCTTTCAAGTCTTCATTGAAATCTATCTCGTCATAGTCAATAGTAAACTTTCCATTATTTATATGCTTGTCCGTAACATTTCGCAACCCTTTATAAACAATTTTATCTTCCTGCATATTTTTTAGCATTCCCATAAAATGTTCGCTCCATTGCATTATACTCATTGGTTCTTTACCAAAAGGAAGTAGGTTTTTTAATGGGTCAGTTATTGAAGAGTCCAAGTTTTCCATTTCTGGGAAGTTGAAGTCTAATTTTGTTTCGGTTAAGAGGGTTTTTGCATTTTCAAATTTTTCTTGGTCTTCTGGATTTAGGTCGCTCGTGTCAAAATCAAAGATGCTTGAGAAGTCAATATCATCTGTTTCTTTTTCAACATCTGCAAATGCCTCTAAAGGCCTTGCTAAATAGCAAGATGTTTTCTTTTCAATTGCGTGGTATGATAGGTAATTATCATTCACAATTGAATCCATAAATTCTAATTCGGAATATTTAATGTTGGTTTTATCATTTTTTAAATCTCGAAGGTGAGCGTGGGAATAACAGAATAAACTTGCCTTTTGTTTCCTGATTTGGTTCAATAATTTGACATAATGAGGTTTTTCCTGTTTGAACAGGTGACTGAAGATTTGTTTGTCAAAATATATTCTTACCATTCATTTTTTCGGCATTGGTTACAACGTTAGGTATAACCGAAGTTACGGG
>NZ_ARZX01000061.1:0-1639 GCF_000568425.1 Cellulophaga geojensis KL-A | reverse complement strand
AAGAGGCACATATGAAAGCGAGTATGATTTTCACCTCGAATGACGTGATTATCAATTTAGGAGTTATAATCGCTGGACTTTTGGTAAATTGGTTAAGTTCGAGCAAACCTGATTTGATTATTGGAACAATCGTTTTTATTTTGGTAATTCAAGGAGCGTTTCGGATTTTGAAATTAAGTAAGTGAATGAAAAAAGCACTACTTACAACAATGTATATAAAACATAGCTTATACAAGCTTTCCGAGAGGTTCGGGTGTCTTTGTTAAGTCGCCAAATTTTTAAATTTGGCTTTTTGAGAGAATAAAGTAAAAAAGAAAATTTAAAAATTCGGCTCGTGTATAATCCGAAATGATAGTGTCTTTTTTCACGCTACGTTTCATATACGGAGACGTTACCATACATTTGAGAAATGACGAACACATTAAAATATTTAGGACTAATTTTAATATTATCTATTATCGGATTTTTAATTCGAGATTACTTTTTTGACTTTTCCCTTTCTCAAATAACGAATGAAAACACTCGAATTGTTAGCCGAAATATAAGCGGACAGTTTTATTCGCATATTCTATTTGCCATATCAATCGGAATTATTCCTCTACTCTATCTGACCATAAAAAAATTGACCAAACTGAACTTTATGAATCAAGGTTTGGTTTCTTACGGAATAATGGTTGTTTGCGGAATTTTGCTCTGGCAATTTAGAATATTTCAACTGAACAGTAGATTACAAAAACTATCTGAATTTGACATTGGAAACGGAATTCAAACAGAACTGAATTTTGACAATCTGAATTTTGGTCGTTATTTATTCATTGGTTTTTTAATCGGAACAATATTGAGTATTTTGATTTTCAAGAATAAAAACAAAACAGTAACGCAATAAAAAAACGTATGGTAACACCGTATAAAAATAATGCTTAGTTTAGTGCTTTATCAAGAGTCCGTGCACTTTTGTTACATCTGATTTTCCTGCGGAAAATCCTCGCACACAAAACCGCACTATTCTTATACATAAACGTTGTAAGTAATGCCGAAAAACCCAGAAACCAAGTGAATAAAACAATATTTGAAATTACCAAAATGGACTGTCCTTCAGAAGAAAATCTTATCCGAATGAAATTGGACGGAATTTCAAGCATTGCGAATTTGGACTTTGATATTCCGAATCGAAAATTGACCGTTTTTCACAGCGGAGAAATTGACCAAATCGAAAAGTCCGTTATCGAATTGAATTTAGGTGGAAAAAAAATCTCAACGGAACAAACCGACCAAACGGAATTTAAAGAAAACGCAAACCAAAAAAAGCTACTTTGGTCTGTACTTGCAATCAATTTTGCTTTTTTCATTATCGAAATGACAACAGGAATTATCTCAAAATCAATGGGACTTGTTGCAGACAGTTTGGATATGCTTGCCGACAGTTTCGTGTACGGAATTAGTTTGTTTGCGGTTGGAGGAACTATAGTTAAGAAAAAGCGGATTGCAAAACTTGCTGGATATTTTCAAATAACACTTGCGATTATTGGATTTGTGGAAGTTTTAAGAAGATTTTTTGGAGACGAGAAACTTCCCGATTTTTCGACAATGATTATCGTTTCGATATTTGCACTTATCGCAAACGGAATTTGTCTTTACA
>NZ_ARZX01000060.1:0-1716 GCF_000568425.1 Cellulophaga geojensis KL-A | reverse complement strand
GAATCCGCCGTAATTGTGGTTATACATTGTTGTAACCAGTTTTTTCATTCCTCAATTCCAAATTTATTCCAGAATTCAATCACATATCTTGATGATTCGTCAATCTCCATATATTTATCTTTTGCGAATTCATATTTGTTTATGAAGGAAATTATAGAAACACAATTTATAACACGTATATTATTTAAAGTAGTAACAGTGGTTTCAGCATTAAATGAATCTGCTTTGCTCATCTTTCCTTCGTTAAGTTGAATCATCGCAATAAATTCAGAGTGGGCATAATTTGAATATAGTTTGTAAACTTTTTCAAATAAATCCGTTTTCAATATGCTCTGTTTTAAAAGTTCAGACCAACTCATAATTCTAGGTAAACCATACTTGTCCAATTTCCACAATTGCTGTTGTTTTAATTTCGAATAATAAGGACTTGTTTTGATGGTTTTTTTCAGTTCATTTATTTCCGCTTTTTCTCTTTCCATTTTGGACAAAAACTTTTCATTTTTTGTTTTTCCAAAATCTTGTCTTGCCATAAAACCTGAAATTCTCCACAGATTATATCTGAATATTTGTTCTTCTCTTGATAAATTATTGAAGTATAAATATTCTAAAGTCAAAAAGGATTCAATTACTGACCTTGTCAATATGTAAAGTGATGACCTGTCAATAATTAAGGGTCTCTCTTTTCTATTTAATATGCCAAATTCAATGCCTTTTGATAACTCTAATATGCTTCGAGAAGTAAAAATTATTTTGATTAAAAGAGTTTCCTGATATACTTCGCCGATGTCCAATTTTGGTTTGGTATCATAAAAAGACTGCACTACAAAAGCATTCTCTTGCAAAACTTTTTCGAGACTTGGAATTAAAGAAGAAAGATTTAAACTATTCGCTTCGTTTATAAGAGTTTTTATTTTTTCTTCATTATTCATATTCTCATTTTGTCCAAATTGGTGCTAACGGTTTCGTATAACCGTCAGTTACGGACTAAATTAGTCAAAATTTTCGGATTAAAACTCAAGCCATAGCAATTCCGAGTGGATTCGGACGTAGTCGAATCCACCGTAATTGCGGTTATACATTGTTGTAAAACGTTTTTTATTTTCCATTTCCTCGATAACTGGGATTCGACATAAATTCTCCAACTATTTCTCCTTTTTCATCCACTTTCCAGGCTCCTTTTATGAATTCGGGTGGAACTTCTTGTTTTCCTTCAAATTCTTTGTCCAAAACATAAACCCAACCATTCGGATTATTTTTTGCCTCTTTAATCAGTTCAGGATTATTCTTATTCATATTGGCTTAATTCAAATAAGAGATGATTTTTCATATCCACAGCAGAAACGTGAATAGTATTAAAATCCGAATTTGGAAATCCTGCTAATTCCACGTTTTCTTTTTCCAAATCAGTTAGCCATTCCATAAAGTCGTGAATATCATATTCAACAACTTTATAGTTTTTCCAATCGTCAGTTAGAAATAATTCCGCAAATTCTTTTTCAGGCCAAACAGGAATAACACTCAAATCATTTGAGCCTATCATAACATATTTATCTTCATCATCAGAAATAAGATATATGGTTTCAAAGTCAGCTACTTTTCTCAATAGGTATCCATATCTTTCTTTTGAGTCAAGTCCAAAAACGTTATTTATTTTCTGTTGGTTCATTCAAATGTTTTACAACGGTTACCTTTATTTTGATTTATTAATTTAATAGA
>NZ_ARZX01000059.1:0-1744 GCF_000568425.1 Cellulophaga geojensis KL-A | reverse complement strand
TCTTTGTCTTTTACTTGGATCGCAGCATCAGCAATACTAGCCCCCGTTTTAAGATTAACAGCAGTACCATTAATGGTATTGTAGCAATTAAGATTTAGCTCTTTGGTTTGTATAAAGCTATAAATATCATCATACCCTTTACCACCATCACGGTTAGAGGCAAAGAATCCTTTTTGAGTGTCTTCATCAAAAATTAAAGAGAAATCATCTTGTTTACTGTTTACTGGTTTACCTATGTTTAGAATATAAGAATCATTAAAATTGTTGGTGATTTGCGTTGCAAAAATATCTAAACCACCAAGTCCAGGATGCCCATCAGAGGCAAAATACAAGATGTTGTTTTTAGAAACAAAAGGAAATGTTTCTCTAGATTCTGTGTTAATTTTATTGCCAAGATTACGAGGAGCAGAAAAAGTACCATCAGCAATAATATCTACCACAAACAAATCAGACATTCCTCTAGTGGCAGAAAAAGTACCATCAGCAATAATATCTACTACATAAAGGTCAGACATTCCACGCGTACCAGGCATATCAGATGCAAAGTATAGTTTAGTTTCATCAGGCGATAGGGCAGGGTGTGCTACAGAAAAATCATCACCATTAAAAGGCAATTCTGTAACTTTTTTCCACTCATCATTTACCTTAGTAGCTCTGTATAATTTAAGTCTACTAACCCCATCTTTATCACGTGCAAATCTCCCGTTATCAGAATTATTTCTGGTAAAATACATGGTATTGCCATCTTTAGTGAAAATAGCAGAAGATTCATGTGTTTTTTTATTTAGTTTGCGGTCTAATTTATCAGCATTAATAGGTTTGCCTTCTTCATTAAACTGAGCAGCATACAGGTTTAAAAATGGCTGGTTATTCCACTCGTGAATAGTTCTACGCACAGTTCCTGTATCTCTAGCAGAAGAGAAAACAAGTTTGTCATTGTAATAAGCAGGAGAGAATTCAGATACACTAGAATTTATTTCTAAGTTTTTAATATTGTACCGTCCCGAGTTTTTTTCAATTACTTTTAGGTAGTCTGTATTATTTTCAAATAAAGACGCTCTAGAGTCGTACTGTTTTATATCATCAAACTTACGCATCCAAGTATCAGATTTTTCATATTCTCCAATAGACTTTAGTGATAATGCGTATTTATAGACCTCTTCAGGGTCAACGTTAGCACCTTCTAGGTTAACCAACATCTCATACCATTTAGCGGCATTTTCATACCTAGCATTAAGGTAGTTAGAGTTGGCTAATTTTCTATAAATAGTTTCAGATGTATATCCTAAGTCAATAAGTCTTTCATAAACATCAATAGCTTCAGCGTATTGGTAACTTTCAAACTTATCATCGGCCTTTTTCTCTTTTTTGGTTTGTGCGTTTGTAAAAGCACAACAAAACAAAAAGGCAAGTGTTATGTATTTAAATTTCATTTGTTTTGTTTTTTAGAAGAATCTAGGCGTAATTACTTTTTTGTATCTTGATCTTAGCTCGTACCTTAAAAAAACCTCAAAAGAACCATCATTAAACGAGGTATTTCCAAGATCAGTAGTTTCTTTATCATAGGCTAAACCAAGCATTAATTGGTCACTAAGCTGAAATCCAACAAGAGCACTAAGAGCAGCATCCCAACGGTATGCGGCACCAAAGCTAAATTTATCTCTAAGTAAAAAAGTAGCTGACAAATCGGCTTGTATAGGAGCACCTTTAACAGCTTTAATAAGTGCGGCAGGTTTAAGTTTTA
>NZ_ARZX01000058.1:0-1792 GCF_000568425.1 Cellulophaga geojensis KL-A | reverse complement strand
AATTAATAAATCAAAATAAAGGAGACCGTTGGCTGCAAGCTGAAACGAACAAAATAAAAGTAACTATGAGAAAATTAATCATTCTACTTTTTTTAATTCCAATAGGATTGAAAGCACAAGATAATCCTTTGACAATTTTCAAATCATTAGAAAATTATATTTGGATTGCTGAAGGAAAATGGGGAGATGGAAGTACATTCAAGCAGGAGATAAACTTGGAATTTTCTTTGAACAACAAAATAGTCAAAGTAGAATCTATGGGATTCACAAATAAAGAACAAACTGAATTTGGTTTGAGAAATCATGGAATCCGACAATATGACGAAAAATTAAAAAAAATAAGGTTTTGGGAATTCGATATTTTTGGAAATCTAACAGAAGGAACTGTTGAGGGTGAAGGAAAAAATTTGATTTATAAGTATGATTACGGAGGAACGTTTGTTACTGAAATGTGGGTTTATAAAAATGAAAAAACATACGACTTCATTGTAGGTGTTTATGAAAATGGCGAATGGAATCAAAAATTTCTTGAAACTGAATTTACAGGTAGAATAAAATAAAGCCTGACAGCCAACAATGGCTATAAGTAATTGCTTGTTCTCGCCCACTTCTGAAAAACCTCGCGGATTTTCGGTTTGTGCGTACTTGCAAAGTTAAGTGCTAACCACGCAACTACTCATAGCCGAGACCGGTAAGTAATTGTGGAAATCACTCATTCCTGAATAAATTGAAAGAAAATTGAAAAAGAAAAAAAAGATTTTATTAATAATTGGAATTATTACTTTAATAGTTCTTTTTACTCCAAAATCATTTTATGAAAAATATTATTATGATTTTCTTGAATGGAAAAATTTGAGAAACAAAATTGTTTGGAAAAAAAATATAAAATTGAATTGGGAAGATTTTAGGTCTACAAATACTGAAGAAAATTTAGTTTTAGAAGCAAGAGTTGGATTATCAATAAGATATTATACAAATCCAATTATGTTTAAATCTAAAACAGTTTTTATGCCTAATGAATCATTTGT
Source organism: Cellulophaga geojensis KL-A (assembly GCF_000568425.1). NCBI lineage: Bacteria > Pseudomonadati > Bacteroidota > Flavobacteriia > Flavobacteriales > Flavobacteriaceae > Cellulophaga > Cellulophaga geojensis. The sequence goes on along the minus strand of NZ_ARZX01000058.1, from coordinate 764 downwards.
AATAAATGAAAATGACTCAATTAATTTGAGAATTTCAGAAGCAAAATTTAATTTGTTGGAAATTTATAGAAGAAAAATGGAAAAATATGTTTTGAAATTAAAAAACGAAAAGATTGACACTCTGAAAAAAATTGACTTTGATAATCTGAACTTAAAATATTATGAATTATTTGAAACAGAATGGGAAAAATATCTTGAGTCTCAAAATGAAACTAAATCTTTGGAAAATTTAGAGAAAAGAATAAAATTAGAATTATAAAAAACTACTTACAACAAAGTACTGTGGTAAAAAACAAGTAAAAACTCATAGACTCTAAAACAGGTTCTATGAGTTTTTTTATGCACTAAATTTAAGTAGGCACTTCTACTCTATAAAATAAAAAATCAATGTTTATTTTAATAAATATTATTTTTCTATAAAAAAACAAACTTCTTTTCTTAGCAAGAAAAAAACCTCAAAACCCTAGAAACACTAGTATTTCCTACTTTTAAAAAGAATATAATTTTCATTTGTAAGTTTATACATCTTTTAAAAATAATCTATAGTTTACAAAAAAGTTCGGAATATCTTTTTTTTTGAAATATAAATTAGTACTTTGTGTGAGACAAAGACAATATTTTAGACTTTTTCTCTTTTTTCCAAAATAAAATAATGTCAGTTTAAGGACTTGGTTTAAGCCAAGATGGAGAAAATTTCAAAAAATTAGTTTTTTGATACTTTCTCTTTTTTTTATACTAGTCGAAACTAGAGAAACTTTAAAATT
>NZ_ARZX01000057.1:0-1806 GCF_000568425.1 Cellulophaga geojensis KL-A | reverse complement strand
ACTGCCCTACGTTTCTTATACGTAGACGTTGGCAACAATTAAAAAAAATGACGAAAATATACATTGATGATTCTGTTCACAAAAGAGGAAAATTTGTTATTAGTGGAATAATTGTGACCAATGAAAATATTGAAAATAAAATTTCTGAAAGTCTAAAAAGTAACGGATTTGATCCTGAAAATTCTGAATTTAAAAGCGGATTGAGTTACAGAAAATATCCTAAAATGTTGGATGTAAGAAATGACTTGAAAAATATTATTTCTTCAGTATGTAAAATTGGACTTGTTGTTTTGCCAATTGCAGAAAGACCTAATATTGGAATTGAAACTTTTAAAGGTCTTAAACAAATAATCGAATCAAACGAATTTGGAAAGGACATTGAAATTTATGTTGACCAAAATTATTTTAGAAACGTAGATACTGGAATAGAATATGCAAAGGAAATCGGTTTGGAAATCTATGAACTAAATTTAGAGTTAGATTCAAAGAAATTTAAAGGAATTCAACTTGCTGATTTAGTTGCTCATTCTTGCTCTACAATGTTACTTGAACAATTAAAAATTATTGATAAAAAAGTAAAAGCAGGAGATAATTCTGGCTACGAACCTGATTTAGAAATAGAGTTAGGATTTGAATTATGGGCTGGAATCAGATATAATCTTCTTGGAGAAATTGATATGGAGAGATTTGAAACAGGAGATGGATTTCCAATGAAAATGACAGAACCGTATGGACTTTATATTTCGGAATTTTGCGACAATGAACTAAAGAAAAATGCAAAAGAAAGATTTGGAGAAATTTATATGGGATGCATACATTAAGTAACTGTTGCCAACAATGGCTATAGTTAATACGGGTTTGGTACTTAACCCAAAGTTTAGTACTTTAAACTAAGTCCGCCAAATCTTTTGATTTGGCTTTAGAACAAAAAAGATAAAACAAAATAAAAAGTTTTGGCTAAGTGCTAGTCCGACAGTTCAGTCCTCTGAACTCCCGCACTAACCATAGCCGATACGTTGCCCACAATCCCTCATAGAAACCCAAAAAATCCTCAGTACGTTGGCTAACGTAAAATTGAGTAAATTGAGTTTCAAATTTTAAGAAAATATGAAAAATTTAAATATTTTTAACAACCTTATTTTCAGTAATATAATTTTACGCTAGTCAGAATTATGAAAAACGTACTTTCAATATTATTAGTTGGATTTTTAACAATTTCCTGCGGAGTGAAAAAATCGACCAAAACTCAATTGGAATTTGAAAACGGTTGGTATTTCGTTACTGACTCAAAGCCGGAATCTAAAATTGTAAAAAATAATTTTGGAGAAGATACTGTATCTGTGGAACCCAATCCAATCATTAAGGCGTCTGAATATTCGAAAATCGGAATAGCTAAACCGAATTGGAGCGGAAAAGAAATGACCATAATTGAATTAGTTTACGACGGAACTGCAAAAGAAAAGTGGGCAAATGCAACTGAAAGAATGTCAAAAACTAATGAAAAAGTAGTGTTTATTTACAATGATAAATTTATATCGACAGCTTCAGCATTCAGGAGAATGGATAATGGATATGCGAGCGTGTCGAATGAAAATTTTAATGAAACAATGCTGACAGAAATTATAGCGGATTTAAAAAAACAAAAATAACTGTGGGCAACAATGTATAACCGCAATTACGGCGGATTCGACTACGTCCGAATCCACTCGGAATTGCTAAAGCCTGTGCTAAACCGAAAATTAACGCATATTAACCCGTAACTGACGGTTATACCTACCGTTGTACCACATATAAACAAAACATTGA
>NZ_ARZX01000056.1:0-1952 GCF_000568425.1 Cellulophaga geojensis KL-A | reverse complement strand
TCCGCCGTAATTGCGGTTATACATTGTTACCTGCTGGCTTTTTTTCATTCGATTACTTCTTTAACTTGATTTTCCAAGTCATTTATTCCGTTATACTTTCTAAAATTCAATTCCTTTCTGATTGATTTTAATTCAGTAGATAGGTCTATTATTAATTCCAAAGGCTCTGCTTCAAATCCGAACATATTTTTGTCAAATTGAGTTCCAATTAAAAGTCCGTCATTTTCCATTCCAACACACCAGTTTTCCATAAATTCAGATAATGGAATTTCAATTGGGTCATAGTTTTTCCATCCGTCTTTTATACAAGACTTTGCCCTTGCCTTTTCAGCCCAAAAGCAAATCATTCTAACAGGTTCTCCATTTTCGTCATCATAATGAACTGAACTTGATGTTGCAAATCCATCTTTGTTTTTCAATCCGTAAACAATTTCAGTCTCACATACTGTTTTTATAAACTTCTTATGTCGATTTTTAACTGTTATATGATTTTGGAACATAGTTTTTAGCTTGCAGGTAACGTTTGGGCTATGGCAAGTAGGGCAGGTGATAAGCACTTACTTTCGGTCTTGCACTTAGCCAAATCTTTTGCATTTTGTTTTTTCTTATTTTTCTAAAAGCCAAATCAAAAGATTTGGCGGTCTTCGCAAATACACACAGACCTTTGGATTAAGCACTTTCCGCCCTATTTGCTATAGCCGTTGTTGTAGTGCGTTTTTTATTTATTATTCTTTCCAAACGCAATTTCAAAAGAAGAGTAACCTTTAGCTTTCAATTTCATTTTTTCTAAAAGGGCTTTATTCTCGTTCTTATCTTTATTGTTAGGAATATGATTATAGATTTTAATTAAGTCATTATAATCCCATTCTTTTCTTTTGTTAATGATATGAGTGCTTTCAGGAAGAAACATTTTCAGATAATATTCAACATTTCCTCTTCCAAAGCCCTGCGATTTAATTCTTATCGAAGTATTTTCAATCTTATTCGACTCACTCCAAACTTTATTAATCTCTGTTCCTTCTATTAAAATATTTCCATTATTTATTTCAATCCGATTAATAGAATTTCGGACAATAAAATGAGTAATAATTGCCCAAATAATAGCGTAGCCAAGTATTAAAAAGAGAATAAAATTCCAGTCGGTCAATTTATAACTAATCAATGAAATAATTGTGATGACAATAAGTGGTGGAAAAAATTCGGTTTTGAACCTTCCAAAATAGTTTTTGTTTTTTACTGTTTTATATTCCATTTCCATTTTTTCTCAAATGCACTACAACGGTTAGTATATGAAGCGTAGCCTGCCGATAGGCGGCTATGATTTCATATACATTGTTAGCATTTCGTATTTTACCTTTTTCGTTTATAGTGGATTTGTGATATTTGATTAAGAAATGTTTTTGTTCCAACTAGTTCAAATTTCAGTTCAATTGGTAACTCTCCGAATAGTGAAGAACCGCCACCTAATAAAATCGGAATAGTCGTAAGGACCATTTCATCAATCAAGTCTTCTTTTAAAAAATTCCTGATTGTTGTACCGCCATCAATGTATAATCTTCCATATCCTTTTCCGTGAATTTGCTTTAAAATTTCTGTTAGAGATCCATTTACTAAAAAGGCTTTGTCTTTATGAGATTCAGGTATTTCTTTCAGTTTGTTACTCAGCACGAAAACAGGTTTTTTATATGGCCAAGGAACGTCAAATCCGATTACAGTTTCGAATGTTGTTCGTCCCATAATGAGAGCGTCAATTCTATTAGTGAATTCCACATATCCCATATCGTCATTGTTTGGATTCGGAATGGAATGTAACCAATCAATTCCACCATTTCCATCAGCTATATAGCCGTCTAAACTTGTTGCAATAAATACGCTGTTTTTCTTATCCATTTGTTTTTTCGTGTTCTTTGTCTATATGAATGCTAACGTGTTTGTGTATGATTTCGTTGCGT
>NZ_ARZX01000055.1:0-2563 GCF_000568425.1 Cellulophaga geojensis KL-A | reverse complement strand
TAATCCCGTAACTTCGGTTATACCTAACGTTATCTGCAAGCTGAAAAAAATCAATCCTTTGAAAAATCCTCTTCAAAATTGGAAATGAAATCGTTAACGTACTTTTTGACCTTGTCGGCTTTACGAAAGACCAAATAATGTGTTCTTTTCAAACCGTTTTTGCCAATTCTCTTAAAAATCAAATCATCGGAAACTTTAAAGGATTTTAAAGCCCATTTCGGCATACACATTATTCCCATATTGGCATCAACCATTTCTAAAGCGACCTCAGTAAGGGGAATAGCGGAAATCTTAAGTGGAGTAATTTTATTAGGTTTTAAAAATTGCTCATATACAGAGACCGTTTCCAACGGAAAAGAATGGATTATCAAATGTGCATCCGAAAAATCATTGGTATCTAAAAAATCAATCTTATTCAACTGACTTTCTTTATGAATAATAGCAAAAATCTCATCTTCGTAAACTTCGATACTAGACAAAGTTTCGTTCGCTGGTTTTGAGGTAACTATGGCAATATCAATCTCATTTGATAATATCTTTGAAATTGGTTGATGTGTAGCTTCAAGAATCAAATCAACATCTATTTCAGGATATAAAAGCCCCATTTTTTGAATAAAAGAAGATAGACCTTGATAAAAGCTATAACATTCTGTGCTTACTTTAATATTTCCGACAGAACCAGTTCGAAATTGTTCAATATTCTGAAAACCCTTTTCAATACTTTCGAGAATTGAATTCCCTAATTTATAAAGTTCTTCGCCTTCATCCGTTAATTTCCATTTATTACGTGTACGAAGAAAGACCTTGAAACCCAAGCGTTCTTCCAATTCCCTTAATTGATGGCTTAAAGCCGATTGGGTCAAGAACAATTTTTCGGCAGAATTGGCAATACTGCCTTCTTCTTCAATTGTTTTTATCAGCCTAAAATATTTGATTTCCATAGGGCACAAAGTTAACAATTTGTAGAAATGTCTTAGTTGAAATTTTTTCAACTATAAATTCTAAACCTTCAATTCCAAAGTTTGAAATTATGGGGCTAAACCAATTAGTTTTGACCAACTAAAAAACAAGAAATTATGCAAAAACAAATTGAATTTTACGAAAACAAGCTTGCTTACGAAATGGACCCATCGGATTTATGGGACGCATTGGAAAACAAAGAAAACGTAGTGGCATTAGACGCCCGAAAAGCATTTGGCTTTGAAAAAGAACATATTCCAACAGCCATAAACCTTCCCCACAGAGAAATGAACGAAGAAAACACAAAACATTTGGACAAGTCAATAACTTATGTTTGCTATTGTGACGGAATCGGTTGCAACGCTTCGACAAAAGGGGCATTGAATATGGCAAAACTTGGATTTAAGGTTAAAGAACTAATGGGCGGAATTGAATGGTGGAAATTTGACGGATATGCAACCGAGGGAACGAATCCGGTAAAAGGTGCAATTATGGAATGTGCTTGTTAAATCCCTGTAGAATGGAAATAAGGTTTGCCGAACAAAAGGACTTGCCACAAATTATAGATTTGTGCAAAGAACACGCTGAATACGAACAAGCGGACTACGAACGGAAAAATAAATCTGAGTTGTTATACAAGTTTCTATTTGGTCACAACCCCTGTTTAAAATGTTTGGTCGTAGAGCAAGAAAATTTGATTGTCGGCTATGCGACCTTTATGAAACAGTTTTCGACTTGGGAAACCGAATTTTATATCTATCTCGACTGTCTTTTTTTGAAAGAAAACACAAGAGGAAATGGCGTGGGCAGACTTCTAATGGAAAAGATAAAGAGTTATGCAAAAAATCAAAAGTGCAGTATCATTCAATGGCAAACACCAGATTTTAATAAAAAAGCAATAGATTTTTATCGAAAAATTGGCGTAATATCTAAAAGCAAAGAACGTTTTATCTGGACGATTGAGAGCGGAAAAGCCAGCAGATAACAATGTATATAAAAAATAGGGCAAATAGTGCTTAATCAATGGCTTGGACTTATTTGCGAGGTCGCCATATTTTTAATATGTATTTTAGCCAACGGAAAAGTTAAAAGAAAATTAAAAATATGGCTTCGTGCTCTCCGAAAGTTTAGTGCTTATCAACTGCCCTACTTTTCATATACGAGCCGTTGTAAGTAATGCCAAAACCCAGAAACCGAGTGAATAAAACGATGTTTGAAATTACCAAAATGGATTGTCCTTCAGAGGAAAATCTAATCCGAATGAAATTGGACGGAATTTCAAGTATTGCGAATTTGGACTTTGACATTCCGAATCGAAAACTGACCGTTTTTCACAGCGGAGAAACCGACCAAATCGAAAAGTCCGTTATCGAACTGAATTTAGGTGGAAAAAAAATCTCGACCGAACAGACCGACCAAACGGAATTTAAAGAAAACGCAAACCAAAAAAAGCTACTTTGGTCTGTACTTGCAATAAATTTTGCCTTTTTCATTATCGAAATGACAACAGGAATAATCTCAAAATCAATGGGACTTGTTGCGGACAGTTTGGATATGCTTGCGGACAGTTTCGTTTACGGAATTAGCTTGTTTGCGGTTGGCG
>NZ_ARZX01000054.1:0-2628 GCF_000568425.1 Cellulophaga geojensis KL-A | reverse complement strand
TCATTTTGTTTTTTTTAATGTAAGCTAACGTTGTTGTATAAGATTAGTTGCGTGTTTCAAGCAACTAATTTACTAGATTAATCACGAACGGCGAAATTCCGAAGGAATTTCCCAAGTGAGCCAAAACCAGCAATTAATTTTATACGGTGTTGTACACAGTACTTTTTATTTTCTATGTTCCTTGAAAAGCTATTATTACATTTTCAATATTATTCTTTTTTAAACTTTCAGGTTCAATTCCAAAATACATTACTGCATTTCCTCCAAATCTGCATAAATCTGAATTTCTGTCATTACAGTCGAGTTGTAATAATATTCTATATTTTTTTGAAATTTCCTCAATTTCCGCTTTTTTTGATTCGTAATCTTCAATAGTTTTAATTGCTAGTTTTTTAGTTGCGAAATCAAACATAACACTTGACTGAACAGACCTATCTTCTCCAAGAATTTGATGAAAATTATCAGTTTCTTGATTAGTCAGATTATCAATAAATTCAGTTACAGTTTCATAGAAATAGCTAAAGTCATCATATTTCGATTCATATTTTTTTATTTTATAATTTTCGTCATCTGGTAATGTATAATACTCAAAATATTCAATTTGAGCAGACTTAAATTTTCCTTCTAAAAAGTATTCTTTAGGGAATTCAATTCTTTCAATATTTTCCGTGTTTTCGAGATAAATCAGTTTGTAACTTGATTCTTTATTCATAAATCCAGGATAATCTTGGTCAATAAATACAAAAGCATAAAGCATTCCATTTTCCGGAAGTTTATTTTGTAAATCGTATTTACTCAATTCACTTAAATTGTATTGTGCGCAAAAAGTCAAATGTTCATTTTCAAATTTTGGCCATTTAAAATCTTTTGGTAAGTCTGGATTTCCTCCAATTTTAGAAACTCCAATTCCTATTTCATTGTCGCCTTTAGATTTGGTTTTTATTCCAATTGTTGGTTTTATTAAATTAAGTAATTCTAATCTATCTGAACTTTCAATATCATAATTAGATTCGATAATATGCTTTTTAATTTTCTCAAATTTATTTTGACCGAAGCCAAAAAGTGAAGATAAAATTGTCATTAAAATTAGATGTTTTTTTATTGTGTTTTCACGTCCAACGTATTGTGTACAACGTGTTTGTGTGATGATTAGTTGCGTGTTTAAGCAACTAATCTACTAAATAAATCACGAACGGTGAAAATCCGAAGGATTTTCCAAGTGAGCTAAAAGCAGCAATTAATTATACACGGTGTTGGCAGTAGTTTTTATTTTCCGTTTATTTTTAGTTGTCAAATATTTATAAATTCCATATCCTAAAATTCCGCCAATAATTAGTGAAATTATTAAATTCAATAAATTCGGACTTGGATGTCCATTGTCAGCAGGTCCAGCACTATAAAAAAGATTCATAAAGGAATTCATTTCGTTAGTGTGGTAATAACAGATATCTGGAATTAATAAATCATAAATTAGCGTAAAACTAATCAGCCACATTAAAATTCCACCAACCGAAATAAAAATCCATTTTAAAGTTTTGCTTTCTTTCATTTAATTGTCAGTTGCGATTATCAAATTCGGCTTTTCTCCGACCTTTATTTTTCTGTAATTAACAAATGCTCCACATTCCAAAATTGCGTTAAATAATTCGGGTTCGTTTTCTTTAAGGTATTTTCCGTTGTCTATTTGCAAAATAGTTGGTTCGTCAGTCAGTTCGTCCACGCAGTCAATCCAAGCATCCATATTTTCTCCATAATAATCTGGAAAGTTCATTTCTTTCTTAAATTCAGAGTGAAATGTCTTCCAATTTTTTAATCTTTTTCCTTTGATTCTGAATGTTTGCATTTCGGTTCTTAAATTACTGCCAACGTGTTTGTGTATGCTTTGTTGCGTTGGTTTAGCGTAAATTTAGCAAATAAAAACTGAATAGAAAATCCGCGAGGATTTTCGTAAGTTTGCTAAAAGAAAGCAATAAAATATACACGGTGTTAGCAAATGTTATTTTCCTTTGAAATAACTTAATTGTCTGTAAACAACTAAATCTTTTTGGTTTATCCATTCAGTTAAAGGTTCCAATTCAAATGTTTTTTCCGATAATTCATTTATTATCTCAACAGAATTATTTCCGAATTCATCTTCTTTCTGATTATAGAATTTAAAACCATATTTTTTTAATTCAGTATTTAATTCAATAATTTGTGTTTCTGATATTTTCAAATTACTAATTTTTCCAAATTCTTTTTCCTCTTTAAGATATACCGTGTCCAAAATGTAATCAAAACCTTTTGCAACAACATTATCCCAATCCTCAACATAAATTTGATAATAGTTCCTTAATTTTCCGTTTTTTTCACGCAAATTGAAAAATCCACATCCAACTGTTATAGTGTCACAACCATTTTTCACAACTTCTCTTAATGAAATATCAAATTCTTTGTCAAAAGCGTTATAAGTTGGTGAAGGTTTACAACTATTCAGCGTTATTAAAAATAAAAGAATAATACTTTTTTTCATTTATTAATTTTTCGTTTGTAAGAGAATTTTCAGTTTTTATAAAATTTATTTCTCTATTTAGCGAGTTTGAGTGGATTCCACAATATTTGCTAACGGTAGGTATAACCGAAGTTACG
>NZ_ARZX01000052.1:0-3039 GCF_000568425.1 Cellulophaga geojensis KL-A | reverse complement strand
TTTTGCATTCCCAATTTGCTAGGGTTGTTAAGAGTGAAACTAACAGTAAAATAAATTAAATTTTTATTTTGTCAGTTTAAAAAAACGTTTTACATTTGCAACCGCTTTCAGAGAGGGTAGAGTGGTAAGGTTTTACATTTGCAACCGCTTTCAGAGAGGGTAAAGCGATAAGAAATTTTGGAATGATTTGTTATTAAAAATCAACTAGGTCGAGGCTAGTATTTCGACAAGAATTAAAAGGTCATTTGACATATTGAACAGACAGCAAAAGAATGCTACTTGTAGTATTATTGGATTAAAAAAAAGAGAATGAGTTTAGTTTAGGACGATTTTAGGTTGTTAAGAATATTTACAAAACAACGATGAAGAGTTTGATCCTGGCTCAGGATGAACGCTAGCGGCAGGCTTAACACATGCAAGTCGAGGGGTAACAGAGGAGCTTGCTCTTGCTGACGACCGGCGCACGGGTGCGTAACGCGTATACAATCTGCCTTACACTAAGGGATAGCCCAGAGAAATTTGGATTAACACCTTATAGTTTATTTTTATGGCATCATTTAAATAATAAAGTTTACGGTGTAAGATGAGTATGCGTCCCATTAGTTTGTTGGTAAGGTAACGGCTTACCAAGACTACGATGGGTAGGGGCCCTGAGAGGGGGATCCCCCACACTGGTACTGAGACACGGACCAGACTCCTACGGGAGGCAGCAGTGAGGAATATTGGACAATGGAGGAGACTCTGATCCAGCCATGCCGCGTGCAGGAAGACGGTCCTATGGATTGTAAACTGCTTTTATACAGGAAGAATAAGGACTACGTGTAGTCTGGTGACGGTACTGTAAGAATAAGGACCGGCTAACTCCGTGCCAGCAGCCGCGGTAATACGGAGGGTCCGAGCGTTATCCGGAATTATTGGGTTTAAAGGGTCCGTAGGCGGGCTGTTAAGTCAGGGGTGAAAGTTTGCAGCTCAACTGTAGAATTGCCTTTGATACTGATGGTCTTGAATTATTGTGAAGTGGTTAGAATATGTAGTGTAGCGGTGAAATGCATAGATATTACATAGAATACCGATTGCGAAGGCAGATCACTAACAATTGATTGACGCTGATGGACGAAAGCGTGGGTAGCGAACAGGATTAGATACCCTGGTAGTCCACGCCGTAAACGATGGATACTAGCTGTTTGGATTTCGATCTGAGCGGCCAAGCGAAAGTGATAAGTATCCCACCTGGGGAGTACGTTCGCAAGAATGAAACTCAAAGGAATTGACGGGGGCCCGCACAAGCGGTGGAGCATGTGGTTTAATTCGATGATACGCGAGGAACCTTACCAGGGCTTAAATGTAGATTGACAGGTTTAGAGATAGACTTTCCTTCGGGCAATTTACAAGGTGCTGCATGGTTGTCGTCAGCTCGTGCCGTGAGGTGTCAGGTTAAGTCCTATAACGAGCGCAACCCCTGTTGTTAGTTACCAGCACATTATGGTGGGGACTCTAGCAAGACTGCCGGTGCAAACCGTGAGGAAGGTGGGGATGACGTCAAATCATCACGGCCCTTACGTCCTGGGCCACACACGTGCTACAATGGTAGGTACAGAGAGCAGCCACTTAGCGATAAGGAGCGAATCTATAAAACCTATCACAGTTCGGATCGGAGTCTGCAACTCGACTCCGTGAAGCTGGAATCGCTAGTAATCGGATATCAGCCATGATCCGGTGAATACGTTCCCGGGCCTTGTACACACCGCCCGTCAAGCCATGGAAGCTGGGGGTACCTGAAGTTCGTCACCGCAAGGAGCGACCTAGGGTAAAACTGGTAACTAGGGCTAAGTCGTAACAAGGTAGCCGTACCGGAAGGTGCGGCTGGAACACCTCCTTTCTAGAGAAAGACGACCGTTACATATTAGTTTATGTAGTAAGAATTTAGTTTATCTAGATTTATTTTCTTTTTTCGCTGTCACTTCAAAATATTAAGATACAACAACTAAGATTGAGTCCCATAGCTCAGCTGGTTAGAGCGCTACACTGATAATGTAGAGGTCGGCAGTTCGAGTCTGCCTGGGACTACTAAGTAAAGCTTATCAAGAGTAAGTGTTACAAAAGTAGTCAAGGTAAAACAAGAGGCTATAGTTATTTTAGTTTGGTTGTATTGAGATAGCATTATAAACGTAATGTAAAAAGGAAATTCTGGAAGTTGAGTAGTAGTTGGCAGTACTAACTACAAGCTACTATATACTACTTTTAGTATATGGGGGATTAGCTCAGCTGGCTAGAGCGCCTGCCTTGCACGCAGGAGGTCATCGGTTCGACTCCGATATTCTCCACCAGGCAATTCCTGGAGATAATTAATATTATCATCCAGTGTATTGTAATCGAGAGCATAGATAATTTAATTGTCTGTTGTGATTCGTAATAACGTTCATTGACATATTGGGACATTGTGTATAATTACCACAGGGGTAATTATCACGATAAGAAATAAAAAGAATACGAAATAGAGAAGAGCAAGAGGCTATTAGGTGGTATGTAAAACATCTAGTAGTGACAAGTTACAAAAGGGCGTATGGGGAATGCCTAGGCTCTCAGAGGCGAAGAAGGACGCGATAAGCTGCGAAAATCTGCGGGGATCAGCACATATGATATGATCCGCAGGTATCCGAATGGGGCAACCCGGCATATTGAAGATATGTCATCTCGAAAGAGAAGCAAACCCGGAGAACTGAAACATCTAAGTACCCGGAGGAGGAGAAAACAAAAGTGATTCCGTTAGTAGTGGCGAGCGAACGCGGATTAGCCCAAACCAATATTGTTTCGGCAGTATTGGGGTTGTAGGACCACGATATTTGGTGTGTTATGAATTAGAATACGTTGGAAAGCGTGGCCATAGCAGGTGATAGCCCTGTATAAGTAAAGACCATTACCGATAGTGGTATCCTGAGTAGCACGGGGCACGTGAAACCTTGTGTGAATTTGGCGGGACCATCCGTTAAGGCTAAATACTCCTGAGAGACCGATAGTGAACCAGTACCGTGAGGGAAA
>NZ_ARZX01000051.1:0-3068 GCF_000568425.1 Cellulophaga geojensis KL-A | reverse complement strand
TTCAATGTTTTGTTTATATGTGGTACAACGGGTTTGTATATGATGCGTTGCGTGTGTAAGCAACTAATTTAGCAAATAAAAACCGAATAGAAAATCCGCAAGGATTTTCGTAAGTAGGCTTTAACTAGCAATGGATTATATACGTTGTTAGCAAACGTATTTTATTCATTTTCAATATGCTAGTTCAAGCACAATTATTTTCCTATTTAGTTTATCGTTTAAATCAATGTCGTAATTCAGCATAACTCTTGCAGTCGATTCTGGAAATAGAAATCCAGCGTTTTTCTTTGTCTCATAAAATTCTTTATGAAATTCTCCTTTGTCTTTAATCGATTCCAATGCTTGTAAATATTTACCGATATAATTAAAATTCGGTGAGTTCATTTCACGGTTTATAATAGAATCATAATCAAATTCCGATATGTTTTCTCCATAACTTCTAGAGTAAGAGTATTCAGTTGTTCCGTCAGGATTTGTGTATTTATATCTCGATTTAACGTAAGGAATTGGGCTTTCCAAAAAGTTTAAAGAATCCGATTCTATTTTGTCAAAAGTACTATTCTTTAAAATCCAAACCGAGTCTGGAAATTCATAGATTTCAAGCCTCAAATCACTTACTTTAAATTTATTCCTAGCCTTTTCGGATATGCTTTTCCAGTTTTCAGTTTTTTCATCACGCAATTCGGTTAAAAACTGTCGATAGGCATTTTCAGTATCCAAATTCGGATATTGTCTTTTTAGAAAGTCATTTTCAAAATCGGAAACAAGGAAGTTCAAAGTCTTGATATTCTCTTTGCCTAAAACTTTGTCAAATTCCGATGTGTTGATTTCAGCTTTTTTGTCAGAGCAACTTATGAATAGAATAAAAAATATGAATGTTTTGATAAATTTCATTGGTTGGTCATATGTTTGCTAACGGTAGGTATAACCGAAGTTACGGGATTAAAGTTAATGTTTTTCGGCTTATCACAGACATTAGCAATTGGGAGTGGATTCGGACGTAGTCGAATCCGCCGTAATTGCGGTTATACATTGTTGTAACGCGTTTTTTATTCATCATCTTTCATTGAATCCCAAAAATCGGCATCTAATTTTTTGATTTCTATTGTTTGCTCAACTTGCATTCCGAGTCCATAATCATAGATATATTCTGCAAGTTGTTTTCCGTCTATTAGAACTAAAGTTGTCGAACCATTTAAGTTATTTGCATATTCGATAGCTCCTTTTGAATAATAAGATGTTGTGATAAATACTCCTTTATTCGATTGTGCAACTGCTAAAGCTCCGACAAATTTTTGTATTTCTTCACGTCCAATTGAACTGTCTATTTTATATCTTTTAGCTTGAATATGAATACGTCCAAGTCCAAGAACGTCTTCTTTAATAATGCCATCAATTCCGCCATCATTCGATACTTTTGTTACAAGACCAGAGTTTTCAATTTCTCCGCCATAACCCATTTTTTGAAGTAATAAAACAACTAATTTCTCAAATGCAGTTGGTGTTTTCGTTAAAATGGTATTTAAAATTTCTGTGTAAACAGATTTTCTGATATTTGAAAACGAAGAATACAATTTTTCTTGAGGAGTTAATTCAGATGATGAATCGTCAATAGTTAGTTGTTCTTCTGTCGTTTTTTTCTTTTGTCTTGTTGGTTCTCTTTTTTCAAGCTGTTGCTCAATGTATTTGTCAACCTTTTTTGGAGTTTTTAATAATTCAATTCCAGATTCGTTGATTTTGTACATTCCACGTTTTGGTTTATCTAAAAGTCCAGCCATATTTAAATAGCTTAATGCCCAAGAAATTCTGTCATAAAAAATATGTCCATTTCCAGAAGGATACATTTCGTTAACCTCTTCATCAGTTAGTCCAAAATGTTCAGATAATGGTTCAATGAAATCACGAAGTTTCATCGTTCCGTTTTTTGTTAATAATTCCATTACTGGAACTCTAATTTCATCGTGTTTCGGTATTGCCATTTAGTTTGTTTTCAAATGCGTTACAACGTGTTTGTGTATGATTTCGTTGCGTGTTTCAGCAACTAAATTAGTAAACTAAAACGAACCAGAGGAAATTCCGAAGGAATTTCCAAGTAGGCTAGAACTAGCAATGAATTATACACGGTGTTCTACGCAGTTTTTATTCAGTTCGTTATAATATTTATTCCTATTCGCATTGTCTGGAAGTCCAGCAACTTGTCCATCTCCTAATTCCATTATTATCCAACCTCCATTTTTCTTTTTAGCAACATCCATTGTAAAGAAATTGCTTTGTATGTTCTCTGCAATATTTTGGAAGAAATCAATATCAGGTTTTTCAGAATCATAATTTCCCTCGTCCCAATAATTGAAAATTTGAACAACTTTTTTATTTAAGAAAACAATTCTAAATTCTTTAGTTAATGGCATTTTGCTTTTCGAGTGTTCAGTTAGAAATTCTAGTTCTATAAACTCTCGGAAAACAATTCCCTTGTTCAAATAATCCCCTCGCAATTCTAGAAATCGATTGACTATTTCTAGAACTTTATTTTTGTCAGATGCGTTTGGAATAAAACAAGCGTCATTCCAATTATGTTTTTCTGATTTCACAAAATCTTTTACAATTATCGGCTTATTTCCAAATTCAGTTGACAACTCTAAAATACTGTTTTCGGAAATGTCTTTAGTCCAATTCGATTTTGGTGTTTCGTCAATTATTTTATCATAAGATTCTGGTAAATAATGACAATGTTTGTATTCCGTTGGATTGTTAACCAACTTAATATTCTTTTTTAAAAGTTCATTGTAAAACTGTTCGTAAATTTTCGGTGTCATCATCCAACCTCGATAAATTCCTAATTCTATTTTTTCGCAATTTTTAATGAATTTCAGAGAGTTATTTATATTTCCATCTTCTAGTTCCTCAAAGCTGAACAGTTCTGTTTCAAATCCGTTTTCTTTCGCAGAATTAAATTCAGATTCATAGTCTGGTTCGACTATTTTATTATCTATTACGCTGTCGTTAAATATGATTTTCATTGGTCTTGTAAATTGCGTAGAACGGTAGGTATAACCGAAGTTACGGGATTA
>NZ_ARZX01000050.1:0-3169 GCF_000568425.1 Cellulophaga geojensis KL-A | reverse complement strand
ATCCCGTAACTGACGGTTATACCTACCGTTGGGCTTAATATAAAAAAACTACATCCTGAATGAATGGCATTGAGAGATTAAAAGAAAATTTGAACGAACAACAGTTGGAAGCTGTAACAGAAACAGAAGGTTTTGTTAGAGTAATTGCAGGCGCAGGTTCGGGAAAAACTAAAGCTCTTACTCAAAGATATGTCTACATAGTTGAAGCATTAGGAATTAACTCTTCCAATATTCTGTGTGTCACCTTTACAAACAAGGCTTCACAAGAAATGCGAAAAAGAGTAAAAAAATTAGTCGGAGAAAATTCAGACTTAAGTTACATAACCACTTATCACGGATTTTGTGTTAGAGTTTTAAGAGAAGACATAAACAAAATTAAGTACCCAAAGAACTTCATAATAATGGACGTTGAAGACCAAAAAACTGTTCTTCGACAAGTTTATAATGAATTGGGTTTAACATCAAAAGTCTTTACTTTTAAGCAAGTTTTAAGATATATAAGTAAACAAAAAACTTCACAGGAATATCTGCAATACATCCTTGAATCAAAGAAAAAAGAAACAGATAACGAAATCGAAAAGGTCTTTATTCGGTATTTGGAAAAACAACAAAGAAATTTCGCTTTAGACTTTGACGATTTACTAAATTTTGCTCTTTACATATTCGTAAATAATCCTGATGTTCTTGAAAAGTGGCAAAAGAGATTACACTATATTCAAGTTGACGAAACTCAAGATAGTTCGCAAAAACAATTTATGCTAATTGAGATGCTTTCTCAGTTCCATAAAAATCTTTTCGTGGTTGGCGACCCAGACCAAACCATCTATGAATGGAGAGGTGCAAAACCTGAAATTTTGGTTGATTTTGATAAACAATTTACTGATTCAAAAACAATCATAATGAATCAAAATTATCGTTCAACACCCAATATTTTAAGTCTAGGTAATCACATCATAAAAAACAATAAAATTCGAGTAGACAAAGATATGTTTACTCAAAATCCAGAAGGTGTTGAAGTTGTTCATTTTCACGGAGAAAATGACTATGAAGAAGGATTATGGGTTGCAAATGAAATCAAAAGACTTATTGCAGATGAAAACTGTAAACATTCTGATTTTGCAATATTATATAGAGCAAATCACATTTCACGTAGCATTGAACAATCGTTAATTAGAGAAAATATTCCATATTCAGTTTTTGGAGGTATAAGATTCTTTGAACGCAAAGAGATTAAAGATGTCTTAGCTTATTTACGCTTGATTGAGTTTGAAGATGATTTTTCTTTTTTAAGAGTTGTAAATACGCCAAGTAGAGGTCTAGGCAAAAAATTTATTGAAAATGTCGCCAAAATCGCTGAAAAAGAAAACATTTCTCTTTATTCAGCATTACAACAAAATATATCCCAAAAGGATTTAAGTCGTAAAGGAGCAATTGAATTTATTGAACTTATAGAAAAGTATAAAAAAGCAAAAACGGATTTAATTATTTCAGATTTAGTAAAAGAAATAATGGATGAAAGTGGATTATCAGCTTATTACAGAACTGATGGAGACACAGATAGGTTAGATAATATCAAAGAACTTCAGAACTCTATAATTTTATTAGAAACACAAGACGAAGAACAAATAAACCTTACTGAATATTTGCAAGAAATTGCACTTTACACAGATATGGATATTGAAGATGACAGGAATGACCGAGTTAAATTAATGACTATTCACACTTCTAAAGGTTTAGAGTTTCCTTACGTTTTTCTTTGTGGCTTCACAGAAGGTGTTATACCAAGTGCAATGTCAATTAAAGAAAGAAGAGCAAAAGCACTTGAAGAAGAAAGACGTTTAACCTACGTTGCTATTACAAGAGCTGAAAAAGCATTTTATATGACCGAATCAGAAGGTTTCAATTTCAGCACAGGTTTAAATAAATATCCTTCTCGTTTTTTATTTGAAATAAGCGACAATTATTTTGTGCGAAAAGGAGAATTAAGTCAAGAAATCATAAATGAAGCTAAAAAACAACTTAAACTTGACGCAAGTCGACAATTAATTCAAAAGAAATTTGATGTTGGAGATTTGGTAAATCACTTCATTTGGAAACAAGGTAAAGTAATTGAAGTAAACGAAGAAAAAGGAGAATATCAAATTGAGTTTATCGAAACAGGAAAAACTAAACCAATAAATTTTGAATTTAGAGGTTTAACAAAAATCGAAAAACCAACTGAACACAAAGAAGAAGAAAAGATTGAAAAATCTAAATCAGATGATGACTCGAATTCATTTGCAGAAAACGAAATTCAAATTAAAGAAAGCAATAAAACAGAAATAGTTAAAAATAAAAGCGAAAAGAAACCAGAAGAAAATAAGGAGTTTAAATTAGATAAGAAAATCCAAGCGAAAATCAAACGATTTGCGAAAAAGGAATACCCTGATGATAAGGAAATGAGAGATTATGTATACAAAAATCAAGTTGAAGCATTTTTGTATATGACAGCCGTAACAGATAATGAATTAGAGGAATTTGCAATAAAACAATACAAAAATGATTATTGTATGCAACAACATATCTATGATAAAAATGTGGTTGCTAAAAAATATATGGCTTCTGTTAAAGATTCAGAAATTGAGATTTTAGCAAAAAAGGATTATCCGCTCGATTACGAAATGCAACAATATGTTTATGACAAACAACTTGATGCAAAACAAAAAATGTCAAAATTTGAAGATAGTCATATTAGAAAAAAAGCTATTGCAGAATATCCTAATGACTATGAAATGCAAGTTTATTCTTATGAAAAATTCATCTCTGAAAGAAAAGAAAAAAAAGATACTAGTAAAGTACTAATTGATTTTGAACAAAAGAAAAAAGAAGCCCGAAAAAGAATAGTTGATTTAAAAGAAGAAAAGGCAGAGCTTGAGAAAATAAAAGGCGAAAATTCTAAATCGGAACTTTTATCTGAACCAAAAAAATCGGACAAAGAAATAGCTAAAGAACAAGAAACTGAGGAAAAAATACTAAGCCCAACAATGTATAAAAGCAATAGCGGGGAAAGTGAATCAATAAAAGAAAGTACGAATAATAAAAAGCAGTTTTGGTGGAAAAAGTTGTGGTCTTAAATCCACTACTGCTCTTATACTAGACCGTTAGCATTAATTTAAATAAACTCTACTAG
>NZ_ARZX01000049.1:0-3659 GCF_000568425.1 Cellulophaga geojensis KL-A | reverse complement strand
ATTACTAGGATTTGATCTTGGAATACGTATATGAAAAGTAGCGGATTTTAATCACTAATTTTTCGGATTATTATTGACCTTAAATTTAAAAAATTCATTTCGTTTTAGCACTTAAACCGCTATTTTTTATATACGTTGTTACCCACTGGCTTTATTCCGTTCAGCTTGGTTTTCAGCGTTGGCAAAGACATACTCTTTTGCAATTTTTGGCTTGTGTGGTGGCTGAAGCGAATTGCAAATGTGTATGGCTTTTAGCGTTGGCTTATGCTAATTCATATTCAATACTATTCAGTTCACTTTTTGATTTTTCCCTCAATTCAAATGACTTTTTTACTTTTTCACTTATTTCTTTAATTACTTTTTCACTTGGAATACTAATTAATAAATTTTTGAAATCATTGTCTGAAATATTCGGAATTGCAGCTCCTGTTCTTAACATTGAGATTTGATTAAGGAAATATTCTGATTTCAGATAATAAAGCAAGTAATAAGGGTCAATTTTAAAATTTCGTAAAACTCTAAAACCATTCGTGCAAATTGCACCATCAAAATCTGAATTTACCAATGCAGTTGCGTGTTTTCTTGAACCAATAGAATTTCCAGCAATAGCAGTTATAATATCTCCTTTCTTTATTTCATATGATGCTCTACTTGGAAGTTCATAAACAGACATTTCAGTCGAATTAATAATTTCTAAAGATGGAGTATTAACATCCGATAATTCAACGTATTCTACTGTTAGATTTTTATTCGTTAACTTTTTACTTTTTGTTTTAACAACTTGAACAACATCACATAATCTAACAGCATTGTTTTTTTCAATGAGTTCAATTAATTTTCTATTCTGTGGTGAATAAAAATCATAATCAAAGCGACCATTTAATTCATTGTATTTAATAGAATATGAATTTTCAGTTTCTATTTTCTTTTCAGTGTGGAACTTTTTATAATCCTCAATTACTATTGATAAGTCTTCGTCAAGAATTGGATTTTTATTTTTATCACGCAATATTTTTCCATACTCATCTTTTTGATAAATTGGACTTCCATTTTTATTTCCTTGATAACCAATTTTTCGTATTTGGCTAAAAAATAAAGGATATTCTCTATCTATATTTGGAGTGTCTTTTTGAATGAATAGGAGTGAAGTTTTAACACCAGTTCCATACGGAATAAATGTTTCTTGAGGTAAGTTTACAATTCCTAATATTTTTGTGCGTTGTTTAATGTAATATCTTAAATATTCCAAAGAAGGATTTTCAAAATGACCATTTGGCAAAACAATTCCCATTCTTCCACCTTCTTTTAGTAAATCAATACATCTTTCAATAAATAAAATTTCTGCTACTTGTCCTGTGTGAAGTGTATTTGTCTTGACAAATTCATTTTCATTTACTTTTTTCCATTTGTAGCCTAAATCGAAAGAAGAAAGTATTTTTTTATCAGATATTTTTCCTGCTGTACCAAATGGTGGATTTGTTAAAACAATATCAAATCCTTTTGAAGCTTTATCTACTTTTACTTTTAATAAAACTTCATCATAATCTGTTAATGAGTTAATACATTTTACATTTGTTTCTACATTTGCTTCAAGTAGCAATTTCATTTTTGCAATTCGAGCAATACTTTTGTTAATGTCTAAACCATAAAGATTCTCTGAAACAACTTTTTCAATATTTACATTTTCATTGTTGTTTAAAATATAATTAAACGAAGAATTAAGAAAACCACCACTTCCACAAGCTGGGTCGATTATTGTTTCGTTTGGTTTGGGCTGAATTATACTAACACAAAAATCAATTATTGGTTCTGGTGTAAAAAATTGACCTCTTCCATCTTTTTCTTGGTGAGATAAGAATTTTTGAAATGCCAACCCTTTGGCATCATTTGAAGAATTGATTAATGAAAAATCTTGTAGCTTATTAATTGTGTTTGCTAATGATAATGGGCTTAACTTTATTCTATCTCCTTTATCAAATAAATCGGAATATTCTTGAATTGTACTTGAAAAAAGACTGTTTATTCTTTGAAGTAATTGTTCTGATTTTTTTGAACTTTTTATTTGTTCAAATTCCGCATCATCAATATAGAACTGTTTTTCTTTTTTCTTTTCATCAATTACTTTTATGAAGAGAATTTTTATAAATTCTTCTAAAGTTTGTTGAGTAGAAAGTCCATCATTTGCATAGATGAAGTTATGAATTTCTTCAAACTTTCTTAATAGTTTATCGGTCTTTGTTAGTTCAAAATCTAAATTTAACTCCATATCTTACACATTTGTGACAAATATAATCACAAATGTGTAACCATCAAACATTTTGGTGAATTATTAATTTCTATTATCGATTTGCATATCTGCTGCCGAAATGGAATCATCATTATTTAAAGTATCATAAGCGCTATTAAAATTTCGATGCCATTCTTCAGATAGACTTAATTCGTTATTGTTAAAAACAAAACCCATTATATAATTTTGTTGCAAATGGTCATTATCAGAACTTGAAGCTTCTAAATCTTTTGGGTTTGCAAACACAAATTCGTGACCTGTATATCTCAAAAAAATGTCAATCGAAATAAGATTAAATTCATCTATTCTTGGAGTTGCTTGTGTCCGATGATTTGCTCCAGAAGTGCCTGAAACAAAGTGAGTTTCTAAAACTTTCACTTTGTTCATTACATAAGATAATCTCTCATCAATCAAAGCCGAAATTTCTTCTCTTGATAATTCTCTTAATACATTTATAGCTATTGATTTAGCAGTCTCTCTTTTAGGAGTTTTATACTTCTTTATTTCTTCGAAATCGTATAAGGTTGATGAGTAATTTTCTTGAAATTCAGGAAGTTCCCTGTCAACCCAATCCTTTACTTGAGGTTCAATAGGAGAGTCATTTTCTATCCAACTAATTTTGTCACTGTGCTTACAAAGAAAGTTAAGTAGGTTGTCATAGTTATAAAGTTTATGCCATTTTTCAGAATTAGATTTAACTCCTTTGCTTTCAAGTACGAACCAAGGTTCATTTTCTCGTTTGAAATAAAAATCTCCGTGATGATTCGGGTGTTTAGCACCTTCCCATTTTTCTTTTATTCTATGAACTTCAAAGCCTCTTCCTTCCAATCTTTGTTTAAGAAGTAATTCTGTAATTGAACCATTAACATATCCCTCTGCATTCGGACTTAATCTTAAAGCAGTAAAAAAGACATCTTCTGTAACTCCATATTTAAGGAGTAAATAATCAGTAATTTCACTCATATTCCTCTATTTTTTTAAAAAGTTCTGAAAGAGAAATTTGAAGTGTTTCGGAAAGTCGTTCAATTATTTTTAGTGAGATGTTTCGTTCTCCTTTTTCAATGTCGCTTATGTAAGTTCTGTCTATGTCAGATTGGTTAGCTAAAGATTCTTGAGAAAGTCCTTTTTTCAGTCGAAGTTCTTTTATTACAAGTCCAAATTTTCTTTGCAAATTCATTTTACAAAGATGAAATTATGTAGACAGTTGTACAACGGTCAATTGTCCTCATTTGTATTCGAGCGTTGGGGAATTTTAGCTCTTTTGGTTTTTAAAGCGTTGGAGTTTTGAATCGGAAAAAACCAAAAGTGCTAAAATATGCGGTTGGTTTTCAGCTTGTGGGTAACGTTAAGTATAACCGAAGTTACGGGATTA
>NZ_ARZX01000048.1:0-4058 GCF_000568425.1 Cellulophaga geojensis KL-A | reverse complement strand
CTACACCTGTAAATGTTTGGTCTGGTTCTCCGTCAAAGTTAAAGTCGTTACCCTCATTATTATCTGGAACTGAATCATTATCACTATCTAAGTCAATGTAATCTGGTGTATCCTCACCATCGTGATTGTTTGGTGTAATTCCTTCATCTCCTGATCCTTCATAAGCATCATCTAACCCATCCATATCTGAATCGTTTCCGCTTGGTGCTATGTAACCGTCTGTTGTTTGTCCTTCTACGTTGTCTGGAATACCATCGTTATCTGCATCTATATCTAAATGGTTTGGTATACCATCGCCAGTTATCTGCATCTATATCTAAATGGTTTGGTACACCATCTCCGTCTGTATCTAGAGGATCTGTTAATGGATCATTATCATTATCTAAGTTTGGATCTTCTACTGTATCTAAAATACCATCATTATCATCATCTAAATCTACAGCATCTGGAACTCCGTCACCATCTGTATCTGTACCAGGTGTATTATCTGTAGGATCTAAATAGTCTGGTGTACCATCACCGTCTGTATCATCATTAGTTGGGTCACCATCGCCATCTGCATCTTCATCTGGTGTGTTTATACCATCACCATCATCATCTAAATCTCTGTAGTTTACATCTTCTGTACCGTCTGTATCTGGTAAATCGTTTGCTGGATCATTAATCTCATCATTAACATCAAATCCATCGTTTACATCTGATCCTTCATAACCATCATCTAAACCATCACCATCTGTATCTACACCTGTAAATGTTTGGTCTGGTTCTCCGTCAAAGTTAAAGTCGTTACCCTCATTATTATCTGAAACTGAATCATTATCACTATCTAAGTCAATGTAATCTGGTGTATCCTCACCATCGTGATTGTTTGGTGTAATTCCTTCATCTCCTGATCCTTCATAAGCATCATCTAAACCATCCATATCTGAATCGTTTCCGCTTGGTGCTATGTAACCGTCTGTTGTTTGCCCTTCTACGTTGTCTGGAATACCATCGTTATCTGCATCTATATCTCTAAAGTCTGGATTAGAATCTGAATCTGAATTTGTTGGTATAATACCTTCTCCAGAGCCAGGTGTAGTTTCATAAGCATCATCTAAACCGTTACCATCTGTATCAAAAGTACAAGGGTGCACAATAGCATTACCTCCTTGAGCTTCAATATTATCTATAATACCATCATTATCAGAATCTATATCTCTAAAATCTGGTTTCTTATCTCCGTCTGTATCAACTGGAGTTAAACCTAAACCTGGACAACTTTGGTAAGCATCATCTAAACCATCACAGTTAGCATCCTTTCCTTTAGGTGCAATATAATCGTCTGTGTTTTGCGCTTCTATATTATCTATAATTCCGTCATCATCAGAATCTATATCTCTAAAATCTGGATGAGAATCACCATCTGTATCAACAGGTGTAATTCCCTGACCTGCACCACAATAATCTTCATAATGATCATCTAAACCATTTTTTGGAGCAGAATCCATACCGCAAGGTGCAGTAAATTCGTTTGTAGGCTGAGCTTCTACATTATCTAAAATTCCGTCATTATCAGAATCTATATCCAAATAATCTTTTCTAGTATCTCCATCAGTATCTATTGGAGTTAAACCTCCACAACTTCCTGGTGTTTCCTCGTATGCATCATCTAAACCATTACCGTCAGAATCTATGCCACTTGGAGCTATAAACCCCACTGATAACTGCGCTTCTACATTGTCTAAAATACCGTCATTGTCAGAATCTATATCTAAACTATTTGGTATTCCGTCCTTGTCAAAATCACCGTTTCCTTCTACTGTATCAATAATACCGTCATTATCATCGTCAATATCAACGTGATCAAAAACGCCATCACCGTCTGTGTCTACACCAGGACCAAAGTCTGCGTAAACAGTGAATGAAGAGAATATAAATACAAGTAAAAAAGTAAACAGAGGTGTCCTTTTTTTAGATAAGGACCTGCTAATTATTAAAGTAAAGTTTTCCATAAATGATAGTTAGTGTTACTAATCACCATGGCATTTTTTGTTAAGTTTACTTAAAAAGATTTTGGGACTTCTTGCTTAAACTGGATGCTAAGTTAAAGTTATTTTTATATACTGCATTAAATTTGATATCATAAGTTGCATCCGTTCTTTGAAGCGCAAATTTAATCGTTTAAATGTTAATTTTTTAACTTTCTTGTTTGAAAATTTAACAAAAAAATATCTTAACGTCATTTTATAAAAAAAGGATAATCTAAAAAAAAAGCACTTCATCGAAATTAAAAAAAGCTAACTAGTTAGTAATCTAGCTACTTAATATTTGTTAACAGAGTTATTAGCATTCTATTATTTACCGTACTTTTGCAACAAATTTTTTTAAATGAGTTTTGAAAAAGAAATACAAAAGAGAAGGACTTTTGGAATCATATCTCACCCTGATGCTGGTAAAACAACATTAACAGAAAAGTTATTACTTTTTGGTGGTGCAATACAAGAAGCCGGAGCAGTAAAAAACAATAAAATAAAGAAATCTGCTACCAGTGATTTTATGGAAATTGAAAGACAGAGAGGTATTTCTGTTGCTACGTCTGTACTTGCCTTTATATACAAGGATAAGAAAATAAATATTTTAGATACACCAGGACACAAAGATTTTGCTGAAGATACATTTAGAACTTTAACAGCTGTAGATAGCGTTATTGTTGTTATTGATGTGGCTAAAGGTGTAGAGGAGCAAACTGAAAAATTGGTTGAAGTATGTAGAATGCGTAAAATACCAATTATTGTTTTTATAAATAAATTAGACCGTGAAGGTAAAGATGCTTTTGATTTACTTGATGAAGTAGAACAAAAGCTAGGCCTATCTGTTACTCCATTAAGTTTCCCAATTGGCATGGGTTATGACTTTAAAGGAATTTATAATATTTACGAGAAAAACATTAACCTTTTTAGCGGCGACAGTAAAAAAAATATTGAAGAAACTATTGCTTTTGATGATGTTCAAAATTCAGAATTAGAAAACGTAATAGGAGAAAAAGCGGCGCAGACTTTAAGGGATGACCTGGAGTTGATAAATGGTGTTTACCCTGAGTTTAGCAAAGAGAAATATTTATCTAGTGAACAGCAGCCAGTATTCTTTGGTTCTGCTTTAAATAATTTTGGTGTTCGAGAACTATTAGATTGTTTTATTGAAATTGCCCCCTCTCCAAGGCCTAAAAAAGCAGAAGAAAGAGAGGTAATTGCAAATGAAAAACAATTTAGTGGATTTGTTTTTAAAATACACGCCAATATGGATCCTAAACACAGAGATAGACTAGCGTTTATAAAAATTGTGTCTGGTACTTTTGAGCGTAACAAACCATATCTACATGTTAGAAATAAGAAAAAGTTAAAATTCTCTAGTCCTAATGCATTTTTTGCAGAGAAAAAAGAAATAGTAGACATCTCTTACCCAGGAGATATTGTTGGTTTACACGATACAGGGCATTTTAAAATAGGTGATACTTTAACTGAAGGAGAAGAGTTGCATTACAAAGGGATTCCTAGTTTTAGCCCGGAACACTTTAGGTACATTAACAATGCAGATCCTATGAAATCAAAACCTTTGTACAAAGGTATAGACCAATTAATGGATGAAGGTGTTGCTCAATTATTTACTTTAGAAATGAACGGGCGTAAAATAATTGGAACCGTTGGAGCCTTACAGTTTGAGGTTATACAATATAGGCTAGAACATGAATATGGAGCAAAATGTACATATGAAAATTTCCCTGTTTTTAAAGCTTGTTGGGTAGACCCTAGTGATAAAAACAACGATGAGTTTAAAGAGTTTAAACGTGTAAAACAAAAGTTTTTAGCCAAGGATAAGTCTGGAAAATTAGTGTTCTTAGCAGATTCACAATTCTCTTTACAAATGACACAACAAAAATACCCAAGTGTAAAATTACATTTTACATCTGAGTTTGAATAACAACTAGTGTTACCAGAAAAATAAAAAAAGCCAAACATAAATTGTTTGGCTTTTTTATTACCTATTTTTGTCCCGTCCTAACATAGCGATACACTAAA
>NZ_ARZX01000047.1:0-5006 GCF_000568425.1 Cellulophaga geojensis KL-A | reverse complement strand
TAAGATTCCTCTTTGTTTTGTTTTCATTTTTGAAATATTTGAATTAGTCGGTATCAAAAATCAAAAATTAATGTTAATAAGCAAACTAAATTTCTATTTATTTTAACAATAATCTTATAAAAAGACCTAAAATTTTATATTATTCATAATTTTAATTATGTCAGACTATTAAAAATGTAATTTTGTTTATTATTTATTACGTATTGTTATATTAATAATAAACAACTGATAATGTAGGAAATTTACTCTAAACTTATGTTTTGTTTTACGCAATCTATTTATTTATTTCGTGTTATTACTAAATTGAAAATCAATACAATTCTCAATTTCCTTATATTTTTTTACATTTAAATATCTTAATTTTTAGATATTATATATTGTAGTTTTTTTCTTATTTTATTTTTATTTGATTATTTTTTGAGTAAGTTTTTAAATAAAAAAACCTGCAGGAATACCTGCAGGTTTGAAATATATTTGAAATTAAAATAATTTTAATTTACATCCCACCAAACTTTTGTTGTCATATCTCCTGGTGTAGAAGTAACTGCTTCTAGTGAAGCTGCATTTGATGTTGTTTCAGATAAAGGATATGGCATACGTACTGGAATTGTACTAATGAATGCCGCCTCTGGAGCTGTTAATTGTGGGTAATCTAATCTTCTCCATTCATTCCAAGCTTCAAAACCTTTAGCATATAACGCAACCCATTTTTGAACCCCAATAGATTCTTTCCAGTTAGCAGCATCATAAGGATTATTAGTTAAGTAATCACTTATAGCTGCAGAATCATCTATACCCCAATAGTTCATAGAAGCTGTAACAGCGTTGTTGTATGCTGCTTCTGCATCTCCAGTTAATATACCTCTTTGGTAAGCTTCAGCTAATAAAAATTGTACTTCTGCATAAGACATAATTACGTGAGGTGCTGTTGCAGCTCTAACTAAATCGCTTGGTCTAGAAGTTGTAGGCTTTAATACTGTAGCGTCATTATCACTTAAGCCGTAAGGCATACCAACAATTGAACCACTAGAAGCAGGTTTAGCATATACTTCTAACCTTGGGTCACCTAGGTCTGTTAGGGTAGTAACTAAATATTCAGAAACCGCATAATCATCTCTATTATTTATGTTTACATTTCTCCATAATGGATTAGACCTATCTGGTGCGGCATCAAAAGTAAATAAAGCATTTTCTACATTGCTTGAGATTAAATTAGAAGCTGCAGCTGTTGCATATTGTGTAGCTGTTGCTAAATCAACGTCGGATAGACGTATGGCATATTTTAGCATAAGTGAATTTGTTAACTTAATCCAGCTATCAACATTTCCGTTATAGACTACATCTCCACTGGTAAAAGAAGGAGAGCTAGTGTCAAAACTATTACTTGCTTGTTCTAAAGTTTCTAAAATCCCTAAATAAACATTTTCCTGAGAGTCATAACTTGGTAAGTTAAACTCGCTGTTAATTGCTTCAGTATAAGGAACTGCGCCAAAACCATCAGATAAGAAAGTAAATACTTGAGACGACATTACATCTAAGATATTTTTCCTGTTAGTTTTGATGTTGTCAGATACGTCTTGTAATTCTACTAATTCTTTGGCAGAATTTAGTTCTTTAAGTATAGATACATACATTGTAGACCACGTACCATCAAAAGCAGTAATTGTTTGATTGTATCTACTGTCTTCAGTATATTCATTTTCTGCCCACTGTTGTGTCATTAACATACCCCATCCAGCATTAACTCCTGTTCCGGCCATACTGTTGTAGAATGTGTATTCTGCTGTAGTTAGTAGGGTAGAAGGGCTAACTATAACCGCATTGTTAGGGTCAACATTTAGTTCTTCAAGTCCATTATCACAAGCGCAAAACATAGTTGCAGAAAGTAATAAGGTAAATATTTTATTTTTTTTCATGATTTAATAATTTAAAATTTAGCAGATAAATTAACACCAAATGATCTTGTTGGTGGAACCTGTGCGTTCTCCAAACCTTGTACGTTACCAGAGCCTGTAATAACTTGAGGGTCAATATATGGTACATCTGCAGAGATTATAGCTAAGTTTCTGCCAAATACACTAAGATTTACACTTGTAAAAGGAAGGTCTTTTAACACTTTAGCAGGTAAAGAATAACTTAATCTTACGTCTCTAAATTTAATAAAGCTAGCATCATAAACGTTAGGAGCAGCTCTATTCCAATATGTTTGGTAATAAGTTTGTGGATCTATTCTTGTAGTATTTACAGCTCCAGTAGATGTTACACCAGGTAAAACCATTCCGTTAGCTCTAGTGTCACTTTCGCCATTAAAGGCTACAGTTTCTGGGTGCATACCTGAGTATTTGGCCCACTGTAAAGAAGTAGAGTGTATTATACCACCTTCTTGAAAATCTATTAAACCAGACAATGTAAAGTTTTTATACGTAAAAGATGTACTTACACCTCCAACCCAGTCAGCAATTGCAGATCCTAGGTAAACTCTATCATCAGTAAATAGGTATGCTCCATCATCA
This sequence comes from Cellulophaga geojensis KL-A, assembly GCF_000568425.1. Classification (NCBI taxonomy): domain Bacteria; kingdom Pseudomonadati; phylum Bacteroidota; class Flavobacteriia; order Flavobacteriales; family Flavobacteriaceae; genus Cellulophaga; species Cellulophaga geojensis. Next base: position 2,493 of record NZ_ARZX01000047.1, on the reverse strand, counting down.
CCAACAACTTTGTTTCCGTTGTCATCATAAATGTAATCTTGACCGTACATAGCCATATATGGTTTTCCTTCTTGAATTCTTAAATCGGCAGCCCAAGTTCCACCCATATTAATACTTTCAACTAAAGTTTCGCCATTTTCATCTTTTAACAATTCAACCACTTCATTTTTCTGTTGAGTAAGGTTTAATCCTATATCCCATCTAAAGTTTTCTGTTTGAATTGGAGTACCATTAATTTGGAATTCAAAACCTGAATTTTTCATACTACCAGCATTCAATAATTTTGATGAATAACCTGTAGATGATGAAGTTGGTACGTTAAAAATTTGGTCTTCAGTAAGTCTATCGTAGTAAGAAGCATCAATACTTAATCTACTATTAAATAATTTAACTAAAATACCGAATTCTGTTTCTGTAGTTAACTCATTAACTAAGTCAGGATTTTGCTGTGAGTTAGGAACTGTGTACATTGGGAAACTTCCAAAATTTGGAGTCAAAGGAGAATATACATCAGATAACCTATATGGATCTGCATCATTACCCGCTTGAGCAATACTAGCTCTAAGCTTAACAAAATTTACTACGTTACTACCTTTTATGAAATCTAATTCAGATAAAGCAAAACTTATAGAAGCAGCAGGATAAAAATAGCTATTGTTCTTTTTTGGAAGTGTAGAAGACCAGTCATTTCTAGCAGATAAATCTAAGAATAACATATCTTTAAAACCAAAAGAAGTTGATCCAAATATACTATTAATTCCTTTGTTAGCCTCGTAAGTATCTGTGTTAGCAGCAGCACTAGAATTGCTAATATTGTAAAAACGATCTACTACCAAACCACCAGAAGTTGCAGCAGTTATTCTTTTTGTAAACTGTCTCATCCTGTTAGCACCCAATATACCACTAAAAGTAAAGTCTTCAGAAAAATCTTTTTGATAGTTTAATCTAACCTCAAAGTTGTTTTCTTGGAATTTTCTTTCAGTTTCAACATATTTAGAAGGATCTACTGATCTAAATGGAATACCTTCCATTAAACTAAATTGAGATATATCTGTACCAAATTGAGAAGATAAGCTTAAGTTGTCAGTTATAGCATAGCTAAAGTTAGCGTTACCAAAAACTCTATTTCTAGTATCTTCTTGCATAAAGTTATTTCTAACCCATGATGGATTATCAAAATAATTAGGAGTAGGATCAAAAGAAGTTAAGTTACCAGAAGCATCTGTAACAATTCCTTTTGGGTTCCAAGTGTATTGGTTACCTTCTGTTGTGTTTTGTTGATTTTTAATTCTCTCAACATCTAATTGTGTTTGCCACCATTGGTTAAATCCTTGTAAAGGGTTTCCGTTGCTATAACCTGTAATGTTTCTGTTTTGAGCTTCTGTTTTTATGTAGCTCATTGTTACACCAGCTTTTAATTTTTCTGTTAAATTATAAGTTGTGTTTAGGTTTACTGTATTTCTCTGTAAAGCACCATTAGGAGTTGTACCTGTTTGGTCTACATTAGAATAACCCAATCTAAAAGAGCCTTTTTCATTTGCGCCGCTTAACGCAACACTATTCATAAGAGTTACACCGGTATTAAAGAATGAATCATATGTGTTATCAGGGGCAACCCAAGGTCTAGTTTCTTTGTAGTTACTAGCTCCTGGATCCCAAGAATCCCAATGTCTAACATTTACATTTGGGTCAAATTTAGGACCCCAAGATCCATCTTTTCCGTAGTTGGGAGCTAAATATGCTACACCATCTTGTGTAAATTCATTAAATCCACTTGGTGTATCATAAGATGAACCACCACCATACATTCTTTGGTGAGGTATTAAGTTTCTAACTTCATCAATAGTAATACTACTATCAAAAGTTACTCCAAGACCTTTTTTGTCAGATCCATTTTTGGTCGTAATCAATATAACACCATTTGCACCTCTAGAACCATATATAGCAGTTGCGGCAGCACCTTTTAATACAGACATAGTTTTAATACTAGAAGGGTCTATATCTGACGCAGAGTTACCGTAATCATAGTTGCCTCCACCAAAACCTCTTTCTTGGCTTGAGCTAGAAAAACTTTGGTTACTTACTGGAACACCGTCAATTACAAATAATGGCTGGTTATTTCCTAAGAATGAGTTTGAACCTCTAATAGTTATTCTAGATGATCCACCTAAAGTAGATGAACTACCTTGGATTTGTACACCTGCAACTTTACCTTGTAAAGAGTTTACAATGTTAACTTCTTTGGCGTTATCAATACTTTCTCCTGTAACTTTTTGAACAGCATAACCAATAGCTTTTTCTTTCTTGCTTATACCAAGTCCAGTAACAATAACTTCTTGAAGGGCTTCAGCATCTTCCTGCATTTGTACGTTAATAACGTTAGAGTTACTAACAGTACGAGAAGTAGGTGTTTGACCTAAATAAGTAAATAAAAGTACTTGCCCGCTAGATGCAGAAATAGTGTATTTCCCATCAAAATCTGTTTGAGTACCT
>NZ_ARZX01000046.1:0-5679 GCF_000568425.1 Cellulophaga geojensis KL-A | reverse complement strand
CCCGTAACTTCGGTTATACCTACCGTTGTGCTTAATATTCAAAATTGTACTATGCCGGAAGAATTAGTTAAAAGACAACATTTCGTACCAAGAACATATCTTAAACATTTTGGAATAGCTGAAGGTGGAGAATGTTTTATACACGCTCTACCTGAAAGCGAAACTGAGAAAAAAGCAATTTTCAAATCTAACATTACAAATGTAGCGTTAGAAAAACATCTCTACACTTTACCGGGCGAAACTATTGCCCAAAAAATGGCAATCGAAAAATTTTATTCAGAAGAAATTGAACAGCACTACGATTCTATCTATCAAATCTTAACAGACCCATCAATAACTGAAGTTACTAGTGAACAAAGGGAGTTGATTATCTCAACTGTAGTAACAATGTATTATAGAACAACCAAATGGATAAACGCTAGTAGAAACTTAAAAAGAAGAGTTTTAGAAAGCGCCTTTCAACTTTGTAAACAAACTGGAAAGGACTATTTTATGTTCGAAGACGAAAAAATTTCTATTAAAGGACGTGAACTTGAAGAATTTACCGCAGAATGGAATAAAACCAGACAACCAGGAATGGTTCTGATACAATTGGAGACAGCGCTTAATTTAATAAAAATTCGCCTTGCAAATGATGGAATATGTGTCGTAAGAATTGAAGATGATAATTTGGAACTTGTAACAAGCGATAATCCTGTAATTGCGGAAAACAATAAGCCAGAACGATTTGCACCATTTGACCCATCGAACATTTTAAAATTGCCTCTTGACTCTAAACATATTTTAATGTTAATGCCAGAGAATGTTGAAGGTTTAGAGAATAGAATTTTTAGACGAAATTCTGTCCGTCCATTTTCTGAACTAGAGAAATTAACATCCAATTATTCTCAAATGCAAAATTCAGAAAGATTTATGTTCGGCTCAAAACCTGCTTTAGAATCTTACTTGGACACAAAGCAAGAATCAGAAAGACCTCTTGAAGAAGGAGATAGTACGGCAGACATTTTTGCTAAATTAAAAGGTTTAGGGTTGTAAAAATACTAAGCACAACAATACCTAAACGTAATGCGGACTTTAGGGTAAAACCGAAAGGTCTGTGTATATTTATAGTGTCGCTAAATCTTATGGATTTAGCTTTTGACAAGAAAAAATAAAACTAAACAATAAGCTTTAGCTTCGTGCGCAGACGGAAACGAAAAGTTTCCTTACTACCGCACTACGCTTAGCCGAGACGTTATGCCTCACCCTAAAAGACGAAACTGAATGAATAAAATACCGATAGGACTTAAAAGAGTAGCGACACTCTGCATTTTGAGACATAAAGACAAATTCCTGTTGCTCAAAAGACTTAAAGAGCCAAACAAAGACAATTTTACACCAGTTGGCGGAAAACTTGACCCTTTTGAAAGTCCTTTAAAATCAGCCATACGTGAAACCTTTGAAGAAACAGGTATCAAAGTTGAAACGATGAAATATTGCGGTATTTTGACAGAGACCTCACCAACAGAATACAATTGGACTGGTTATGTGTATATCGCAGATATTGATTTTGTTGAACCACCAAATTGTAACGAAGGGACTTTGATGTGGATTAATTTTGACGACCTATTGAATATAACAACGCCAAAAACTGATTGGTATATTTACAAGTATATTCTTGACAACAAAACTTTTGCGTTCAGTGCGGAGTATGATGAAAAACTTAACCTTTTGTCAATGACAGAAGAAATTGAAAATAAAGTAATTATATGACAAGACCAAGAGTTAAAATTTGCTGTATAAGCAGTATTGAAGAAGCAAGATTAGCCGTTGAATATGGGGCATCAGCATTGGGTTTGGTTGGGCATATGCCAAGTGGCCCAGGTGTTATTGGAGATGAACTTATTTATCAAATTGCCAAGACAGTACCACCACCTATTTCAACTTTTTTGCTAACAAGTGAAACAAAACCACAAAACATAATCCAGCATTACAGAAGAGTAAATACTTCGACAATTCAGATTGTTGATGAATTGGAAAAACGTGAATATCAAATACTGCGAAACGAATTGCCAAATGTGAAATTGGTTCAAGTCATTCACGTTATTGACGAGAATTCTGTAAAAGAAGCCATTGAAGTATCTAATTATGTTGATGCTATTTTATTGGACAGTGGAAATCCAAACTTGTCTGTTAAGGAATTAGGCGGAACAGGACGAACTCATAATTGGGAATTGAGCCGGGAAATAAGAAAAGCAATTCCAATTCCTTTATTTCTTGCAGGTGGACTAAACAAAGACAATGTAAGACAAGCAATCGAAACTGTTAAACCTTTTGGGCTTGACTTATGCAGTAGTGTTCGGACAGAAGGACAGCTTGACCGACAAAAACTTAAAGACTTTTTTAATGCAATTGGACAATGAAACATACTACAAAAAGAAGGGCGAAGGCATAACACTGTATATGCGATAATTGCTTCCTACCGTCAGCAACTACGCATATACTAACCGTTGTAAAACATTTAATGAGCAAGAAAGAAATTATAGGACATTGGAAATTTGAAAATGGAAATGTAATCGCTGATTCAAATTGTAAAATCATTAAATCTATGATTAAGCAAGAACTTACCAAAATTGGAACGAGTGAAGATGGTTGGACAATTAAGTATAAAGCGAACGACGGTAGCATTTGGGAATTAAGCTATCCACAGAGCCATTATCAAGGTGGAGGTCCACCTAAACTTGTCCAAATTCAATAAAAGAAACTTTTGAGAAAAATTGCATCCATATCAGAACCAACTAATGGAATTGTACGTCTAATGATTCACAATGATGATAACGGAACTTACCTTTTTGGATACGCAAAAATAGAAGATTGTGGCGCGGAATGGGACGAGTGGTACGAATCGGAAATGCAAGCAATGGAAGCTGGACTTCAAGCTTATGGGGTAAAATCGAGCGAATGGACAGAAATACCAAACCCAGAGCCTAATTGCCAACAAGACTGGATTAATCCTGTTAGACTGAAAGGTCGTTCGAATTGAAAACCTGAATATGGAAAATTGGAAAAATATGTTGATGGAGCGTGGGTGGAATTCACTCCGACGGAATAAAAACGTTTTACAACAATACCTAAACGTAATGCGGACTTTGGGGCTAAAATAAAAGGTCTGCGTATATTTATAAAGTCGCTAAATCTTATGGATTTAGCTTTGGACAAGAAAAAATAAAACTAAACAATAAGCTTTAGCTGCGTGCGTAGACGGAAACAAAAAGTTTCCTTGCCTCCGCACTACGCTTAGCCTCACCGTTGGCAACAAGCTGAAAAAAATGAATTACACCAAAATTTAATCGGACAATAAATGAACGAAAAAAATAATAAAACAGCATATCTACAATTATTTTTTGCTATGGTAATTGTTGGAAGTACAATTGTTGTAAGCAAACTAATTGCCGATTCATTCCCGACATTTTTCGGGACATCTTTAACACTAATTGTTGCGTTAATTGGAATAACACCATTCTATCTACATCAAAACAAGAAAAATAAAGTAAAACCCGCAATAAACGATTGGAAATATCTCGTTCTGCAATCTCTAACGGGAGTTGTTATGTTCAGAGTTTTGAGTTTTTATGGTTTAAAAATGACTTCGCCAGTAGATGCGGGAATCATTACAAGTACAGCACCGGCAATTATTGCCTTAATAGCTATGTTTCTGTTAAAAGAAAGGATTTCAAGGAATATGTGGATTGGAATTGTTTTTGCCATTTTGGGCGTTTGCATAATCAATTTATTTACTGAGGCTCACAGTACATCTGAAGGAGTAAATGATAGAATTTTGGGTAACTTAATTATCATATTAGCTGTAGTTTGCGAAGCTCTATTTACCATTTTTAGAAAGAAAACACCCAATATTCCAGCAATGCACGGTTCATTCCACATCATCTGGATTGGACTTTTGTTATCCATTCCATTTGCATTTATTGACATAGATTATTCCGCATTGAGAAATTACTCTTTCAAAGACTTTCTCCCAATACTATACTATGGAATATTTGGCTCTGTAATTGCATTCATTCTTTGGTTCGACGGAGTTTCTAAAGTTTCAGCGAGCGTAGCTGGACTGTTTACAGGAATTATGCCCGTGAGTGCCGTTATTTTATCATTTTTATTTTTAAACGAAAATATTCATTGGTATCACATTGTAGGAATAACATTAGTGTTGTTGGGAATATATTATGGCTCAAAAAAAGTAAAGAACGAATCGGATAATGCGGAAAAGCCAGTTGCCAACAATGTATAACCGCAATTACGGCGGATTCGACTACGTCCAAATCCACTCACAATTGCTAAAGCCTGTGATAAGCCGAAAAACATTAACTTTAATCCCGTAACTTCGGTTATACCTAACGTTGTGCAACATTTGAGAAAAACATATGACAGAATTAGAAAAAGAGTTAGGAGAACAAGTAAGACGCGATTATAAAGCGGTTAAATATTTTCCTTTTGGTAATAATTCTGGAGCGCCTTTTATTTTGACTTCTGACCCATTTAGTTATTTACAAGCTTGGCTAGACAGTAAAATAAACGGAATCAAAAAAGATAGAGGAAAAAAAAGAAAACTTTACATTAAAGCTAAATACTTTGCTGAACTTGGAGAAGGATTTCACATTTCTTCAAAACAAGCAAGAATGCCAGCTAAAGGCACTATGATTTATTATTCTCTAATAAATTTGGTCAAAGCGTATTTATTAGTCAATGGATATGATTTAGAGACTAAAACTGAACATCACGGACTATCTTTACCTTCTAATAAAAAGTTGAATTTAAAATTAGCTAACATAAACGATAGTGGTGTTTCAATATTCCACGAATTTTCTAAAGTAATTGGAGTTGAAATCAAAAATGTTGACGGAAATGAAATCAAACTTGATGAAATATTGAGAGAGCTTCCCGAAGTTCACGAAATTGGTTATGCTCTTGACCTTTTTCCAAATACGAAAAGAAAATTTTTACCAATTGAATTAATTATTAGAACAAATTCAACGAGAAAAAGAATTTATTACACTCTCGCGTATGAAAAGAAGTTCGATAAAATAATGAAAACTGATAAACTTACTAAAGGAATTTTCAAAAATAAGCTCGAACCTATTGAATGTAAGTCAGACAGTTCAAAAAAATATTACAAATCTAAATTGGTATTTAATTACACAAATAATTCTGACACGAGCCATAAAATGGCGTACAAGAAAATCTGTGCCGATATAAAAGACTTAAGAATAACACCAATGATTACTAGAAATGGTTATCGTAATTATCTAAACCTTGAACCAAGTAGAATGCATAGACTTTCCGCAACATTGGCATTTGCCTACTATATTGGAACTGTTGCGAGATATAGACCTACTCTAAATCAAGAAATACTAAAAGGAAAATATCAATCGATAATACAAGAAGCTGTTAATTCTTGTCCTAATCAATTTTTCTATTTAATGACAAGTTATATTACAAATCAAATTTGTGCTATACCAATGGCTAAAATCGAATAAAAAACGTTGCACAACAATGTATAAAATTAATTGCTTGGTTATAGCCTACTTACGAAAATCCTCGCGGATTTTCTATTCGGTTTTTATTTGCTAAATTAGTTGCTTAAACCACGCAACTAATCTTATACGTATTCCAAGATCAAATCCTAGT
>NZ_ARZX01000045.1:0-5881 GCF_000568425.1 Cellulophaga geojensis KL-A | reverse complement strand
TTTCTGATAAAACACTAACATTTGTACGCATTAAATATTAATGTTTAATTGATTTTTTGTTCTTTAGAAGAAACTCTTACACCATTGTTATAATTTTCATAATAGGTTTTACCATTTTTATATTTAAAAATTCCTAAACCATGTTTTTTATCATTAAGCCATTGCCCTTTGTAAACATTACCATTTGAGTAAGTATAAAAACCTGTACCCTCTCTTTTTCCACTAGAATTAAATTCACCCTTATATTTGTCTCCGTTTTTATAGCTGTACTCCCCTAACAAACGCTTTCCATTAATAAAAAATCCTTCATAGTAACTATTACTAGTTAATACATATTTGCCATACCCATTATTACAATTGCCTCTTACACAACCTATTCTTTTTCCACTGTCACTGTAGCTATACCTAGAAACAATTTTTCCACTTTGCCATAACCCTCTGTCTACACTTAAATTAGAGTTTATTCTGAATCCATATCCAGAAATTAAATTATTTTTCCATTCTCCAACATATAAGGTATTAATTTCTTGCTTATAAAAATTTCCATACCCGCTACGGTTTCCGTTTTCCCAGTTACCAGAATAATGAATATTACCCCATAAATAATCTCCAAAGCCATGTCTTTTACTATTTTTAAAATATCCCTTATAACTGTCGCCATTGCTATACTTATAAATGCCGTACCCACCTTTACAATCTCCATAAATACAACCAGCTTTATACTTTATATTTTGTGAGTTACTATTGGTTAATTTTGGTTTATAGGAGGTTGAATTTATCTTTTCAAAAACTCTAGATAATTTGAATATATTATTATTTATTAACGCGTCTAATTCTGACATACTAGGATTTATAATATATTTTTTTGTTTTATTATCGTAATTATAATCATAAATTAAACTTTTTACATCTGTATTATTTGGCAATTTAAAAACATATAATTTATTCCCTTTTAAAGTAATAAAACGTGTATTCCAGTAGTTAGAACTATTATACTGTTTTGAGTTTACAAATGCTCCTTTGCCGTATAATTTAACCTTAAGTTGCTTACCTACTCGTCCTTTTCTAGAAAAAGTATTTTCTTTTCCATCTACTGTTGGTGCTAACTTAAAATAAAAGTCTTTTGCACCAATAAAGAGTGTGTCTTTTCTAGTTTTTGAACTCACATAGGTTCCATCATAATTTAATGGAAAAAAAGGATAATCTTTCTTGCTTTTTGGGATAGCTTCTTTATACACAACTGTATCACATGAAATAAAGTAAAATAAAGACAGTATTAATACTATTTTTTTCATAAACTATTCTTTTTTAATTACTAATTATAAAATTACTGATTGGAATATTTTTCTAAGGAGTAACTAGTTACAATACCACTATTAGGTTTTTTACAATTTGATGGAAAATCAAAAAAATACATACAATCTGGCACTCCATTTTTAAAAATGATTTTCACCCATCCTTTACCATTATTGCTAAATCCCCTAAACTTATAGTTTGCCCTTAAACTTATAGGTTTGCCTTCACTATTTTTTGATTCGATTCTCAACCCTGAAATACTGCCTTTTGTGTAGCGATTAAAAGCCCATGTTTTTGCTTGGTCTGCAACAAGGTCATCAACTAATTTATTGTAATTTTGTTGCCCTTTTGGACCACCAGAATTTTTTGCAATAGTATATTTACTTTTTTTCTTTAAGCGAATAGGTGTTTTGTTAAGCGCAAACCTTTTTAGGTTTTCTTCAAATTGTATAATGGCTTTACTGTTACACTGATTTAGTATAAAAAACTTTTCCATATCATTAGCTAGCCCTTTTCTTTTATGTAACATATCTATTGAGTTTCCCATTGCATTTGGATCAGTTACCATTTTCAAAAAAATATCTATACCATTCGCTTTATGCATTTCAACAATTTTCATTTTAGCGTTATATATGTCTGGTTTCGCATACAAACCTGTTCCTTGCCATTTATATTTAACACAAACTCTACTTATTACATCTCCATAGGCATTATATCCAATCTCTTCTTGGTCGCATACAATCTCCATTATTTCAACTTTATTAACTAGTAAGTATTTTGAGCATTTTACACCAAATGTTCTTAAATATTGTTCATAAATCATTAGAAATTCATAATCCAATCTTTTTATCTTAATGTTCTCAAAATGCCCTCTGTATATATAGTCATAAAACTCAGCAAAATACAACCCATCTGTATTAAGCTCACTATTGTCTACTTTATCATTTGCTTTTTCTGAGGTAAATAAACCTGAATTTGAAAAGGCAAAAAAAGGCATTACAAAGAAGACAATAATCTTTAATTTTATCTTTGATATATTTAAATTTAGTCTCATAATTTTTTATTAATAATTTCAACTTTTTTATATAAAACTATTTTAAGAGTAATGAATAGTAATCCTTAAAAACATTGATAATATTATCACTTTACTTATTTCATTTTAGAGGCATAGGCATACAAATCTTTTCATTTTGAGTTTGCTTGCTTTTTAAACCTATACTTTAACACTTGTGTTACAATAATAAATACTAAAAATATCCAAAGTGAATATCCAATGATGTAATTAAAAAAAAGGAATAATGCTGATGTTTTATGAGCTAAATACAAGTCTTCACCTTTTGCTCCTTTAATATTCACTTTGGATATTTTTTCTATTCGTTCTTGCCTACCTATCAATTCTCTTTTTGCTAAAAAAACTGAATTTGGTATGTTGATTAATAAAATTATTGTTAACAAAAATGCTTTTATGAATTAGCTATTTAATACTTTAAAACTAGCGATAAAACCAATTTGTCTAAATCATAATTTGTATTCGGGCATTTAGAATTCTTATTCGGAAAAAATAGATTAGCTTATATATTTATAATTATTTAGCAGTTTACTGCTCAAAAGTATTAAATTTAAGTGCTTTTTTTACCAAAAAAAATTAAATGAAACCAGTACTCAGAAGCTTAATAATTATAACCTACTTAGTTTTTTGTTGTTTTTCTTCTCTAGCACAAGAAAAAGATTCCATTTTAAACCTTCTTGATGGTTATATTAAAAAAGACACTATAAGAGGTCAATATTTAATAGAGGCCTCAAACTACTTAACATATAGCAAACCTAAGGTAGCTATAGAATATATTGATGAAGCTATAAAAATTGCAAAAGACAAAAAATGGAAAAAAGGAACAGCATCTGCATTAAACCAAAAAGGCAGCATCTATTACACAATGGCAAACAACTTAAAAGCTCTAGACTTATTTCTTGAGGCTCTAAGTATTTCTGAAAACATTAATGATGAAAAATTAACCATTAATCTTTATAATAATGTAGCTAACATTTATGCTGATATGAAAGATTTTGACAAGGCATTAGCTAACTATAATAACTGCTTAAACATTTCTATTGAACTAAAAGACACTATTAACCAAATAAGAGCATACAATAATATTGGAAATGTTTATAGTGAAACTAACAGAGTAAATACGTCAATAAACTACTTTGATAAAGCATTATTATATGCAAAGCAAGTAAATAATATATTTTTTGTTGCTGCTATTATTAACAACAAGGGGTTAGCCTACAAAAGAAAAAAAGATTATAATAATTCATTAAAACACTATAAAGAAGCGTTACAAATTTCAAGAGAAATTAACAATAAATACATAGAAGCTTCTGCTTTAAATAGTCTTGGCAAGGTCTTGGTATTACAAAATAAATTTAATCAAGCTAAAATATATGCTAAAAATGCATTAGTTGTTTCAAAAAATATTGATGCTGTTGAGTGGCAAGCAGATTCTTGGCTAGTTTTAAATCAAGTTTATGAAAATGATCAGAATCATAAAAAATCGTTATTAGCTTTTAAAAATTATATTAAATTAAGAGATAGCGTAGCAACCGAAGAAAAAAAAGCAGAGTTAACAAAAAAAGATATGCAGTATCAAATTGATAAACAAGATACTCTCTCTAAAGCGGAAATAAAACGTCAATCACTAATTAAAAATTCGGCTATTGGAGCAGGAAGTTCTTTACTACTATTTTCTATTGTTGGTTATTTTTTATACAAACGAAAACGAGATGCTGAGGCACAAAAAAATATTGCTGAATTTAAAACTAAAATAGCCGAAACCGAACTGAAAGCTTTGCGATCTCAAATGAATCCCCATTTTATTTTTAACTCATTAAACTCTATAAGTAACTATTTGGTTAATAATGACATAAAAAAAGCGGATGAATATTTGTTAAAATTTTCTATATTAACACGTTCTATTTTAGAAAACTCTGAAAAAAAATGGATTTCGCTAAAAGATGATTTAGAGTTATTAAAAATGTATATAGACATTGAATCTTTGAGACTAAAAAATAAACTTAACCATATTGTAAGTATTAATAATAATATTGATTTGGAAAACACCTTAATACCTCCATTAATTCTACAACCCTTTATAGAAAATAGTATTTGGCATGGCGTATCTCAAATAGAAGCAGAAGGCATAATTAAAATTGAAATAAACAGTAATAACAAAACACTAATTTGTGCTGTTGAAGATAACGGAATTGGTAGAGAAAAGGCTACAAGAAATTTAAATAAAACAAGCTCAATGGGCATTAAAATTACGAGTCAAAGAATAGATTTAATTAACAAAACAAAAAAGGCAAACGAAACTATAAAGTATACAGATAAAGAAAAAGGCTTAAGAGTTGAAGTAACATTACCACTTAAACTAAAATTTTAAATGATAAAAGCTATAATTGTTGACGATGAAGTGCATTGCTCAGAAAGACTAATATCACTACTATCAAACCATTCTAAAGCAATAAAGATAGTACGTATTTGCCATACACTGGAAGAAGCCAAAAACACTATTAAAAAATTAAATTTTGATTTAGTTTTTTTAGACATTCAACTCAGTGATAAAACAGCCTTTGATTTATTAAAAACTATTAAAAATCTTACATTTCAAATTATTTTTACTACTGCATATGACAAATATGCTATTGAAGCAATTAAGTTTAGTGCATTTGACTATCTTCTAAAACCTATTGATAAAGATGAGTTAAATGAAACATTAAAGAGATTAGATAAAACTCTAGATATAAACAATGCGCATAAATTAAATACATTACTACACAATACTTTAACCGAAGATAAAAAAAAGATAGTTATAACTACAGAAAAAGAAACATACTTTTTAGAGATGTCCAATATATTAAGGTGTGAAGCAGACGGCAGTTATACAAAACTTTACCTAGTAAGCAATGATACTATATACACTTCAAAAACATTAAAGTATTATGATGACTTACTAAATTCATATCATTTTTTTAGAACACATCAGTCTCACCTAATAAATATAAATTTTATAAGCAAGTACATCAAAGGAACTAACGCCTATATAATTATGAATGATGAAAGTGTCGTGCCTGTAGCTAAAAGAAGAAAAGATGATTTCTCTGATAGGATTAATAATCTAAACAAATTTGCTTAATACATAATAAACTACACCTTAGAAACAGTAACATTTTAAAACACCATTATATAGAGTTAGAAAACCACCGTAAACTTTATAGAGAAATTGAATAAAATAGTATATATCCAAAACCAATACATTTTGCCTAATACAGATTTCAGGCTAGTGTCCTAAAAAAGGGGTAACTCCAATGCATAATTAGAGTTAATACTAAATTAGTTTTTAATTATATATGAAAAAAGGGGCAGACTTTAAATAAAAGTCAAACCCTCGTTATTTTTAACTTACACTCTTAACGGGATAGTGTCTAATAAAAAATCACAAAAAAGAAAATCGCCTAAAATTACTTTTTAGACGACCTATTTACGTTACTTAAGTTTCTGTTATTATTCTGCTGCAGACTCTTCAGT
>NZ_ARZX01000044.1:0-6493 GCF_000568425.1 Cellulophaga geojensis KL-A | reverse complement strand
TGATGGCGGAATGCCTAATTTTTATGCGTATACAAAAGACAATAATATCTGGATAGACCCTTTAGGTTTAGATGTATATAAACTTACAACACGTTCTGATGGTTGGTATCCAGTTTATGAGAAAGGAAAAAAAGACCCAACATCTTATCAAAAATTAAAAAAAGGTGATACATATAAATTTGGAGAATCTAAAAACTCTGCAACAAGGTATCCTGCATCAAAACTAGATAATGGAAGGATAAATAGATCCAAAGCTACTTCTGTTCAAGTTGACGCAAATGGTAAAGTGAGATTTGATGTAAATGGAAATACAATTGGAGCAGGTTTAGATGTTAAACCATTGACTTTAGGCGGCTCAAAAAAAGCAGATCATTTATTAGAAACTCAGAAAATAAAAGATTATTATAATAAAAATGGTGCGTTACCACCAGGTAATAAAACCTTTCATTAAAAATTAAATTTATGGGGACTTTTCTAAAAGTAACTTTTGAGGCTAGATATGCTGGAAGTGAAGAAAAAAATCAAAAAAAATCAAAAGTTATAAGATACATTGCTGACAATTTAAGAGACATGCCTTGGCAAGAATCAATATCCAGTCAATTACGTAAAGTTGATGGGCATCATACAAATTTATATCTTGTTTTAAGGCTTTTTGATATAAAAGATATTGAAGAAGGTAAGTTAAAATCGTTTGCTAGATATAAAAAGAAAGAAGATAAACTGGTAGTAGACCAAATGCTTATTATAAATGAGTATTCAGATTTACCAGAAGATGAAATGAGAATAAAAATGTGTGATGAAATTTTTGAATACGTTAAGGAAATTTTAATAAAATACAAAGACCGTTTTCAAGATTTTGATGTTATTGCTTTTATTCCATTATTAAAAGAAAGAATAGAGAAAATAAAAGCTAACGAACTAGTTATTGTAGCTTCTAATTGGTAATAATCACTACAGTTAGAATATATTAAGGCTACAAAAAAACAAACAACAAAAGCTACCTGTTAATTTAGGTGGCTTTTTGTATTTTTAAACTGTGGTAATTTATGTAGTTACCAAAAGTTCTTTTGCAGTTTACTATTTAAATACTAAGGCCAATATTTTGATGATGACCTAGAGCTGTGTTACAACAGGTTTAGGTATTACTCGCCAGATAGTGGAACTTACATAAGTCAAGACCCAATTGGGCTTGATGGCGGAATGCCTAATTTTTATGCGTATGTGAGTGATAGTAATAGTTGGGTAGACCCTCTTGGATTAGCAGGAAATTTATGTGATATAGTAAATTATGGTAATAAAAGTAGTAGACTTTTTAATCACCATAATATTATGGATGCTTGGGCTAAAAACAATATTCCAGGCTATGTCAGTAGAAGATCTGCCCAACCAACAATACAGTTAACAAAAGACTTACACGATGCTGCTCATAGAGCTGAACGAAAATGGATGAAAGACACTTTCGGCAAAGTTCGTGGTAATTGGAAGAATATGACTGCACGACAAATGCAGGAATTATCAGAAGTAATGTTTGATGCAGCGAACGTTCCTAAATCCGCAAGAAAAGAGTTCTATAAAAAGTACAACAAATATATTTACACAAAATGTCATTAAAAGAGATATTAGACAAAATAGAGAAAGATAGTTCTTGTAACTTAATTAAAGTAAAAGAACAAAGAGAACTACCTAATAATTTACCTATAGATTTATTTGATTTTTATTCAAACTATAATGGGATAGATTTTTTTAAAGAAGAAGCATACGGAATTAGCATTGTTCCATTTGAGGATTTTAAAACAACAAATAGCGTTTTATTTCCGCCTGATGATGTTATATGGGAAGAATTAGAAGATGACATAAGTCAAAATTGGTATTTAATAGCCAAATCAGAACAATTAAGCCAGTATATAAGTATAGATTTATCTGAAAAAGATAAAGGAAAATGCTACGACAGTTTTTTAGAAACTCACGCAAACCCAGATGACAGCCCAATAATATCTAACAATTTTACTGAACTTTTAGAAAAAATCTATTCTGTAAAAGGCAAAAATTGGTTTTGGTTAGAATCTGATTTTGAATCTTATGGAGATGCCTATGAGGGAATAGAAATATAACTATATCTAATTCTTTTCCCCGCTAGCGCAAGCATCTTGCTTGTGCCCTACCGCATAAGTTTTACAAAAAACAAACAACAAAAGCTATCTACTAATTTAGGTAGCTTTTTGTATTTTTAAACTGTGGTAATTAATGTAGTTACCAAAAGTTCTTTTGCAGTTCACCCTTTAGATACCAAGGCCAATATTTTGATGATGACCTAGAGCTGTGTTACAACAGATTTAGGTATTACTCTCCCGATAGTGGAAGCTATATAAGCCAAGACCCGATTGGGTTGGCTTCTGGCGAACCAAACTTTTATGCGTATGTAAGCGATAGTAATAGTTGAGTTGATGTTTTACTTTTAATTATTGTTCCATTCCTAACTAGCAAAAACATCTTATTTTTCAATATAAAATAAAAAATCAATGTTTATTTTTGTTTTTAATTAAGTAAAGATAAATTTGCTTTATGGAAGACCAGTTACAGTTACTAAGACAACATTTTGAGGAAATCGTTTCTTTAACTGATGAGGAGTGGAACTTTATACAATCGCACTTTGAATTTAAAAGTCTTAAAAAACACCAATTTTTAATACAAGTGGGGCAACCTGTAGATTTTGAATATTGGATTATCAAAGGCTTGGTAAAAGCATATTCCATAGACGAAAAAGGCAAAGAACACATTCTTCAATTTGCTATGGAAAACTATTGGGTGAGCGACCATTGTGCTTTTCAACATCAAGAACCAGGAACTATTTTTGTAGATTGTCTTGAAGATTCAGAGTTTTTCTGTTTGTCTTTAGAGAACAGGGAAAAAATTTGTTTTGAAGTCCCTGCCGTTGCCAACTTTTTCAGAATTAAATCCAACCACGGTTACATCAATCTACAGCAAAGAATCTTGTCTTTGCTTACAATGACTGCAGAAAGCAGGTATGAGTACCTCTTAAATAAGCTTCCGAAATTAATACAACGCGTTCCTAAAAAATTAATAGCTTCTTATTTAGGCGTATCCAGAGAGACTTTAAGTCGTTTTAACAGCTAAAAGTGACCTAAATCACTTTTCCATATTGATATACATCACAAAAAATCCGTGATGTATGTCCTCGCACACCCCTTTGTTTTCATAGAATTTTGTATCGAACAATTAAATACAATGTACTATGAAAACTACAACAATACAGAGCTCCCAAACGGTAGCCAAAAAGAAGAGTCTACCAGCAGCATTATGGGCATTGACCATAAGTGCATTTGCCATAGGAACAACGGAATTTGTAATTGTAGGTTTATTATCTACCGTTGCAAACGACCTAGGCACATCATTAACATCAGCAGGATTATTAGTCAGTCTGTACGCCATTGGTGTTGCCATTGGTGCACCCATTTTAACTGCCTTAACTGGTAAAATTCCAAGGAAACAATTACTAATGGGAATTATGTTACTATTTATAATTGGTAACAGTTTAGCAGCTATTTCACCAAGTTTTGAGTTGTTGCTATTATCTAGAGTTGTAACAGGTTTTGCACACGGTGTATTCTTTTCTATCGGGTCTACCATTGCAGCTAGTTTGGTACCAAAAGATAAGCGAGCAACAGCTATTTCTATAATGTTTGCTGGTCTTACTGTGGCTATTGTAACAGGTGTGCCTTTAGGAACATATATAGGTCAGAATTTTGGATGGAGAGCTACTTTTATTGGTGTTGCCCTTTTAGGGTTAGTAGGTGCAATAGCTAGTTTGGCTTTGGTTCCTAAAAACATCAAACAATCGGCTCCATTACGACTTATAGACCAATTAAAGGTGATTAAGAATCCGTCTATTTTATTGGTGTTAGCCATTACCGCATTTGGTTATGGTGGTACGTTTGTCACCTTTACCTACTTAACTCCGCTGTTAGAAGAAGTGACTGGTTTCTCTTCAAATATGACTAGTGTATTTCTTTTAATTTATGGAATTGCCATAGCAATAGGAAATATTATTGGTGGTAAAGTATCTAACAATAAACCAGGCAAAGCATTATTAGTAATGTTTGCGTTACAAGCCATCGTATTGTTTGTGTTATACTTCACAGCTTCTAGTCAGATTTTTGCTATAGTAACCTTGTTTTTTATGGGAATATTAGCCTTTTCAAACGTACCTGCATTGCAATTATACGTGGTGAAAATGGCGGAAAAATACTTACCAGGAACCGAAGATGTAGCATCTGCCTTAAATATTGCAGCTTTTAACGTTGGTATTGCTATTGGTGCCTATGTAGGCGGAATGGTTGTAGAATCGAGCTTAGGTATTGAAGCGACTCCTTGGGTAGGTGGTATTCTAGTAATTGTGGGATTCTTGTTAACCCTAGTTTTATTCAGAAAGGAAAAAATATAAATAAGGATATTTTAGGTAATGAAAAAGTAGAGAAAGATCTTATTATTGTTTTAAAAAACGATGGAGAAATAACATCTTACGACCTAGAAACTTTACACCAAAAATGGAATATTAAGTTTACAGATAGCTCTTATAATAAAATGAGGAATCAGTTTAAAATTGAAAACTCTATTTTATATGCTACTAGTACACAGAAAGAAATTATTGCGGCTAATGTAAATGATGGTAGTCTTTACTGGAAAACAGAAATTGGTATGCACTCTGGCGTAGATAAGAGGTATGTAATTAGTGGTCAGCATTTACCAATACAAGGAAATTTAATTTTTTTAGCTTCTAACAACAAACAATTATACGCTTTTAACAAATATACAGGAGACAAAGTATGGAACTACAAACTACAGTTTCCTTACAATAACTATACGCCTGTTTTAAACAAAGAGAATCTTGTAATATCTAACGCGCCTTATGTGTACTCTTTTAAATCACAAACAGGACAAGCCATTTGGCAAAGAGGTTTTGGTAATACTCCTATGTATTCTTTAATGCAGATTGATGATAAAAAAGCTTACGTTGCTAACGAATATAATAAAGTATATGCTCTAAATATTGACGATATGGCGTCTATAGCTTGGGAATACCAAACCGAGGGTAAATACGCTAATATAGATAGTAACACTATACTAGACGGTGGAAATTATTATTTTGCATCTGAAACAGATAGTAAAACATTAGATGTTATTGCTTTAAATAGTGATAATGGAGAACTAATATGGAAAACTAGTTTAAACATTGAGGGTGATGATGTTAGGTACTTTAGCAAATACAATAACTATATTTTTGGTTTTACAAAAGCAGACGACAATGCTTTTTTTATGTTAAACGCTACAGATGGTAAACAGTTAAAAATTAGACAGCCTAAAGAGAAGATATTATCTAACATTTTTGTTTATAATGGTGACTTGTCTTTTTTAACAAAAAACTATTTTGTAACCTACAACCTTAAAGCAAACAAGTACACTTACAAAGATATTAAGCTTAAATATGAGGTTAATGATGCTTTTAATTTATATTTTGAAATTGTAAAAGCTAATTAATTATTTACATAAACCTATTATTAAAAAAGAAAGACAGTATCATTGTTATGATACTGTCTTTCTTTTTTAGCTATTAATTCTCCTTTTATTTACGTGCAGATGGCGGCACAGATGGTCTAACCTCTACTTTGCTTGGTAAGGTTCTAGGGTTCATTCGTATTAAATCTACTACCATTTGACCTATGTCTTCTGGTTGAATTTTCCAAGCATCTGCATCTGTAGGTGTGTGTCCGTTAAAATACGTAGCTACAGAACCAGGCATAATAGTAGTTACTTTAATATCATACGGTCTTAAATCTAACATAATTGCTTGTGAAAAACCAACTACACCAAATTTACTAGCGTTATATGCGGCTCCGTTTTCAAAAAAATTGGTACCTGCTAAACTAGATATTGTAAAAATGTATCCTTTAGACTTTTTAAGTGCTGGTATTGCTGCCTTAACTGTGTTAAAAACACCAGTTAAATTAATATCTATAACCGAGTTCCAGTCTTCTGCACTCATTTCATCTATAGGAGAAAACCTCCCTACTCCTGCATTTGCAATACAAAAATCTAAACCACCCCATTTGTCTACAACTTGCTGTATAGCTTTTTCTTCATCTGCTAAGTTCCTAACATCAGATTTAATAATTAAAACCTCTGCATCTCCTATTGTTTTTAAGTGTTTTTCTGTCTCAACTAAATCGTTCTGTGTTCTAGCAGTAATAGCTACACTAACTCCTTCTTTTAGCAACGCTTCTGCTATTCCTAATCCAATTCCTTTAGATCCGCCTGTTATGTATGCTGTTTTTTTCATTTTAAATTATTTATAATTATTTCTAAAATTAAGAAGAAATTCTGTTTTATTCTGTGGTATAATAATCCATAACAAAAACATCATCTATTAGCTAACCTATATTTTTTATAAGTGCTAAATGTTCTTTATGAACTAAAT
>NZ_ARZX01000043.1:0-6770 GCF_000568425.1 Cellulophaga geojensis KL-A | reverse complement strand
GTATGATTTCGTTGCGTGTTTAAGCACTAAATTTAGCAAATAAATAACAGATAGAAAGTCCGCGAGGACTTTCGTAAGTAGGCTATAACTAGCAATGAATTATACACGGTGTTAGCAAAAGTTTTTATATTCCATAAATTTCTTCCAACTTCCCAAAGCAGGTGATTCCGCAAATTTTGTTTCTGGATTCATTGTAATTAATTGAAATCCTCCATTATTCATTTTTGGTGCGTGTCCAATATAATTTTCCCTAAACTCATCGTGCATTCCGTTCAAAACGTGCGATATTTTTAATAGAGTCTGTTTTATTAATTCAAACGATGCATAACTTATACAATATTCTAAATCTTTATCTATGATTTTCTTTAGATTCGATTTTATTTTTTCAGAACATTTAAATTGAGTAGTTACTTTTCCTGAATCTAATTCCCAAGATACATTTGCAAAAGAGGTTGACTTTTTTCTATGAATAAGTTCAGCACGATAGTCATTAAATTTGCTTACAAATTCTGAATTAACTTTTTTGATGTTTTCTACAAATTTTCTATTTGCAAATTCACTTTTATTATTGTGACAATGCTTTACTAAAGTTATCCATTGCAATTTCGTTTGTGGGTTTTTACCAAATACAAATTGGGTTAACATTGCTAAATAATCGAAACACGAAGATAGATGAAAAACTATACTGTCATAAATTGCCATTATTTCGTCAGAAGCCATTTCAAAATGTGGATTTCCCATTATAAATCCGTTAAAAACAGTTGGTTTTTCCTTTAACATTTTTGCAAATCTGTTTTCTATTTCAAACTTTCTGACAATTAGTAAGTAAAAATGAAGGTTTGCACTTCTTATTCTATAATTAATACTATCTCTTAATTCATAAATTTCGTGTTTTCCATCTTTCGATTGTCCGAAAACATTATTGATGTGATAACCATAATCCATTGCTAAAGCCATAAATCCTTCATAAACGACTTTTATCAGACTTTGAATTTCATCTAATTTCTCTTGTGGTTCGTCTATGAAAAGAATTTCGCTCATTGTCTTGGTTCAAATTTTTGCTAACGTTTATGTATAAGATTAGTGGCGTGTTTAAGCACCTAATTTAGCAAATAAACACCAGATAGAAAATCCGCGAGGATTTTCGTAAGTAGGCGAGAACTAGCCATTAATTTTATACGGTGTTGGGCATAGTTTTTTATTTTTCGTACTTTATAAATCGGAAACCTTGATTTTCAATCGTCTCTTTTTCAGAGTCGTCAGGACAAACAACTAAAAAATCTCCGTTTAAATATTCTTTATAAGTATTTAATTGTCTGAAAAGTTCGCCTAATGTTGTTATTTGAGTTTTTACCTCTATGAATATATTATGGTTTAGAATTTCGTTATAAAATTGCCGATGTTTTTCAGTTTGAGACCATTCTATTTTCCCAGTTACTGTTTCAGTTTCAAAGTCAATTCCAGTTACTGTCAATCTATCGTAAACAAAATTCACTTTTAAATCTACAAATCCGATAATGTTTTTTGCTGATTTGTATCCAGTATTCCGATTATGACTTTGATTTGTAACAGTATATTCCCAAATTCTTTCAGTTATTCGTGGCTTGTTTCTTTTCGGTAATTCATTTGCTAATCCGTCAAAAGTTTCTAGGTAAATTATTTTCTTTTCGGATTTTTCGATTTTGAGTTTTAATTCGTCACACTCTTTTTCCTCTCGTTCAATTCTGTCTTCGATGTAATAACTTTCATCAGGATTTTCCTTGAATTTCTTTTTAGATTCTTTGAGAGACTTTAAACTTTTCTCAAGTTCAGATTTTAGTTTTTTTAATGACGTTTTTTCCTCGGATAACTCTTTTGAAGTTATTTTATCTACTTTTTCTATTAAGTCGTTTTTCGATTTTTCGCTCCAATTTTCTAGATTATACAATTTTAACAAAATGGTTTCTATGTTCTTGTCAGTCCACTTTATTATATCATCGTGTTCAGGTTTTTTTAAGTCGTCATCAAAAAAACCTAGTCTTTGTTGTAATGTCTTTGCTTTCGGTTTTGCCATAGGTTTGTTCAAATTATGCCCAACGGTTTGGCTATGCGCAGTGTCCCGAAGGGAATTGCGTATAGGTGTTGTTGTAGCCAGTTTTTATTTTTTCATTCGTGAAATGTCCGATACCAATTTTCTTCAATTTTCCAATTGTCATCAGGATTTCGTTCAATAAGGTCATTGTAATATTTTATGTCTTCTGGTCGATTTGTGTATACAAAATGAGTTGAAGGTGCACTGAAGAAATTCCTGAAAACCCAAAATGTTACGGTCACTTCATTCGTACTGTCATTCATAGAAATTCCAATGTCATTACCGCCATTAGATATTACAGGAAATTCGTAAGGCAATTCACAAACCCATCCGTTCCAACTCACATTTGGCTTTAATTCTCCGTTCTTTACTTGTTCCACTACTTCTGTCCGTTTGTTGTAGAATATGTACCAATCTGCATTCTCAATAATTTGATTTACAGGTTGTCGAAAGAAAGTTAATAGGAACAAAGTCGAAATGACAAAAACTGACGCAATTCTTTGTCGGGTTAAATTCTTTCTTTCCTTAATTAGTTTGACTATTTGCCCAATTGTCCATATAAAAAGAATCAGAGAAAGAGCCAGCCATTCGAGTGCAACAATGAAGTATGGAACAAAGTAGTAGTTTGCGATTGTCAGAACTACCCATATACTTACAATCAATATTAAAGTTTTTTTATTCACTCGTCTCTTTTTTCTAATTGGCTACAACGGTCTAGTATATGAAACGTAGCGTATAAATAAACACTAACTTTTCGGATTATACACGAGCCAAATTTTTATTTTTTCTATTTATCTTTAATTTTTTAAATATACAAAAATAAAAATTTGGTGGACTTAATAGAGAAGCAAAAACCTCTCGGAAAGCCTGTAATAGCTATGTTTTATATACATTGTTGTGCATAGTGCTTTTCACGTTTTGCTTGGTTTTCCGATGTTTGTTATTTAGTTCTAAATTGAGCGTTGGCAAGACATATTCTTTTACAGTTTTGGTGGTGTGATGGCTTGAGCGACTGTAAATGTGTATGGCTTTCAGCGTTGGCAATTCCGATTACTTACTTAATTTCAAAATCCG
Organism: Cellulophaga geojensis KL-A; assembly: GCF_000568425.1. Classification (NCBI taxonomy): domain Bacteria; kingdom Pseudomonadati; phylum Bacteroidota; class Flavobacteriia; order Flavobacteriales; family Flavobacteriaceae; genus Cellulophaga; species Cellulophaga geojensis. The sequence goes on along the minus strand of NZ_ARZX01000043.1, from coordinate 3,625 downwards.
AAATGCACCTTGTATTACCACTATAAAAACGATTGTTCCGATAATCAAATCAGGTTTGTTGGAATTTAGCCAATTCACTAAAATTCCTGCGATTATTACTCCCAAATTGATAATCACGTCATTGGAAGTAAAAATCATACTCGCTTTCATATGTGCCTCTTCTTTGCTCTTTGACTTTTGCAAAATGTAAAGACAAATTCCGTTTGCGATAAGTGCTAAAATCGAAACGATAATCATCGTTGAAAAATCGGGAAGTTTCTCGGCTCCAAAAAATCTTCTCAACACTTCCACAAATCCAATAATCGCAAGTGTTATCTGAAAATAGCCTGCAATTTTTGCAATCCGTTTTTTCTTAATCAACGTACCGCCAACCGCAAACAAGCTAATTCCGTAAACAAAACTGTCGGCAAGCATATCCAAACTATCGGCAACCAATCCCATTGATTTCGAGATGAGCCCTGTGGTCATTTCGATAATGAAGAAGACAAAATTTATCGCCAGTACAATCCAAAGTAGCTTTTTTTGGTTGGTGTTTTCTACAAAATCTTTTTCGTTGGTTTCTTCGGTCGAGATTTTCTTTCCGCCTAATTTTAATTCGATAATTGACTTTTCAATTTGGTCGTTATGACCATCGTGAAAAACGGTCAATTTTCGGTTTGGAATGTCAAAATCAAGATTTTTGATTTCTTGAATTCCGTCCAGTTTCATTCGGATTAGATTTTCCTCTGAAGAACAATCCATCTTACTGATTTCAAATATCGTTTTGTTCATTTTAGTCGTCATCTTCGTTTCCAAAAGGTTTGATAATTACTCCAACGCTAAATATAAAACCGTCTGTTGGTGCATATATTTCGGGAAATTCTGGATTGTCGTGTGGTGGCAAAACCAAAGGCGAGAACCTGCTTTGTCTTCTATCGGTAAAGTTTTCAAAATTCACAAAAGTTGTTCCCCATTTAAAATTTCGCATTGCCACAAAACCCATTGTTATGAAGTCGGTTGTTTCTGTTCCATTAGACAAAAATTGCTTTCCTGTGTAAAACGTTTCATAACCGATTCGCCATTTTTCAGATTCGTACATCAAAACACTTCCTGCGTTATGTTTTGCTGTCAAAGGTTTTTGAGGATTGCCAGCTAAATAGTTCAACCTTGTGTCAATGAGTGCATAATTTAGGAACCACCTAAAATCTTTATAGGTAAACTTGATGTTTGTTTCAGCACCTTTGCTCAAAATTTCATCTGTTGCATTCTCAAATTGGAAAAATCCATTATCAGTTGAATTTAACAGTAATGCATCATTAATCGCAGTTACATAAAACAGTTGATTAATAGAAAAACCAACGGTTTCAAATAAACGTGTTTGATAGTTGAAATCAAGATTTACACCATAAGAACGTTCCGCATTTAGTGAAGATTTATCAATACCAAGTACATTTCTAAAATTGATAAATTCCGCCTCTTCTGTAAAAATATCTGGAATTTTGTAACCTAATCCACCACCAATTCTGCTCGAAAATCCGCTATCATTTTTGTATAGCAATGAAACTCTAGGAAGCGGAAAGAAGCCAAAATCAGTATTGTAATCTGCTCGCAATCCTGTTTCCAAAATCCAATTATCCGAAATGTCATAAATATTATTTACAAATGCTCCATAAGTTATGTCTGTTTGGTCACGTTGCAAAGTTGCATTATCATTTTCATCAAAATCGGAAGTATATAGGTTTGCACCAAAAATCCAATCTGTTTTATTGGCTGACTTTTGATAGTTTATTTCCGTGAATGTATTGGTTTGTTTACCGTCAAATGTAAAATCGGGAATGGTCAGTTCTCTGTCGAAGAACGAGATACTATTTTTGATATTTAATGAACTGACGGAATCTATTTGAGTTTCGTAAACCGCTTGACTGCTCAATCTTTTCGATACGTTTTCTTCGGTATATTGATGGATGCCATTTTCGCCACTTTCAATTTTTGTGATGTCGCCACCAATTCTGTCGTCATACGTTCCGTTTAAGCCAAACCAAAATGTTGTTTTTTCCGATGGATAATAAAAGAATTTTGGGTTGAATGAAATCGAAGTTGTTTTTGGCAAGTTACTAAAGCCGTCATCTTCTGGGTCATACGCTTTTTGATAATGACCTGAACCATAAAGTGAAACACCAAACTTATCATTCCGTTTGCTGTAAAACACATTTGCTGTACTTCCCAGAGCTTGGGTTTGTGTCAGCATAATATCCAAAGCAGGTTCTTCGTCTGGTGTTTTGGAAACCATATTTATCAAACCTGCAATTGCACCACCACCATAAAGCGTTGATGAACTTCCTTTTATGATTTCAAATTGTTTTAAGTCTAATGGCGGAATCTGTAAAATACTCAAACCACTTGAAAATCCACCATACAAAGGAAATCCGTCTCTTAAAAGTTGAGTGTATCGTCCATCGAGTCCTTGAATTCTAATGTTGGTATTTCCGCTACTTAACGAAGTTTGTTGCATTTGTATTCCTGTACTTTCTCGAAGTACCATTGAAATATTGGTCGGATTCATTACTGCTTTTTCGCTCAATTCTTCCGCTCCAATGAATTCTATTCTTGTGGGTATTTTTCTAACAGTTCGTGTACTTCTTGAAGATTGAATAACGACTTCGTCCAATTCATTTCCTCCCGATTCGAGTTTGAAAGAAAAGACTTTTTTTGTGCCAATTTCAATTGTGGTTTCGATAGTTTTGAAGCCTACGTATGAAATTTTTATGGTTTGGTTGCCGTTCGGGATTTCTGTAAATGTGGCAATTCCGTCAAAATTTGTTACCGCTCCTTTTTCAAGCTCCTCGAAATAAACTGTTGCTCCAAGTAATGGTTCGTTGGTTTCCGAATCTGTAATGAAAATAGAAATGTCGCTGTTCTGTGCGAAAGAAATATATGATATAACGAAGAAAAATGAAGTTAAAAATGCTTTTGTCATCTGCTAATTCTGTTTTTAAGAATAGTGCAAATGTAAATTCCTTTTACTGCAACTCGATTGCAAAGATTACTTGTTACAGTTATCGCATAGACCTTTTACGACCATATTTGCTTGTTGTAGTTTGAAGTTTTCGGGAAGTTGAATTTTGGGAATAGGAACATCAAAAAGGCAGAATGTTTTATCGCAGTTTGTGCAATAAAAATGATAGTGCAAATCCTTTGGGTCGCAGTTACAGCCTTTGGCACAAACCGCATATTTGGTCATTCCAGAACCATCTTCAATGCTGTGGATGACTTTGTTTTCTTCAAATGTTTTCAGCGTTCTGAAAATCGAACTTCTGTCCGTATATGCCAATGCGTTTTCTATATCTTTCAACGATTGTGCTTTTTCTTGGCTCAAAAGATGTCGTAAAACCACAGTTCTTACTGCGGTGTTTTTCACTTTTTTTATTTTTAGGATTTCTTCTTCAGTTTGCATTTTCCTAATGTATCATTTTTTTCGAGCGTTGGCGAAAAACAGCTCTTTTATTTTTTTAGCGTTGGCATTTCGCGTTGGCAAAAAAAAATAAATGTGCTGTTTGTGCGGTTGGCTTTTTTAGTTCAAATGTTGAATTTTAGAACGATTTTTTGCATTATGCACAACGTCTACGTATAAGAAACGTAGGGCAGT
>NZ_ARZX01000042.1:0-7474 GCF_000568425.1 Cellulophaga geojensis KL-A | reverse complement strand
AACCGTAACTGACGGTTATACCTACCGTTGTATTTCATACCCACAAACATCACGTATGACACAAAATCCCGAAGAAGAAGACTTGTTTTTTAAAATTTTAGAAGCTGAAATATCTAAAAAAGTTGAAAAATCTAACAATAAAAAAACAACAAAAAATATTTTTGACAATTATTCTAAATTTTTTGCCAAACGCCCAAAAATAAGTCTTAATTGTAAAGCTAAAGATTGTGAATTATCAGCAATTCAGTCACATTCAATTTCGAAAAATGCAGTTTTAAACAATATTTCTATAAAGGGAAAAGTATACACACCATTAGTAGAAAAGAGTACTATTAAAATGGGAAAAGTCGGAGTTGAATCCCAAGCTTCCGTTTTTCCTTTTCTTTGTAATTTGCACGATACCAAATATTTTTCAGAATTAGATAAACTAAATTTAGACTTCTATTCAAATGTATTTTTCGAGCAATTAATCTCAAGAACATTATCAAAAGAAATTTACAATCGAGAGAGGAATTTATCAATAACTGAAGAAGTTTTATCTAAATTAAATCTTGATTTTGAACAAACAAAACAAAGTTTCATTGAAAACTTTAACAAAAAAGGAATTCTATCAAGTGCTAAAGTAACAGACATAAAAGATAGTCGATTTTCTTATCTAAAGTATAAAAAAGAATTAGAAGAAAAATTAAAAAGTGACCAATGGAAATTGGCTAAAACTGTAAACTATTACAAATCAAATCCGAATATTATTAAGTTTTTCCAAATTGAAAAAACTCTACCAGTGGCATTTTCAGGAATAACTAATTTTTATGAAAATAATTTAGAAGTACATTTAATAATTAACTGTTTGCCATATAAGAATGAAACATTATTAATTTTAGCCTATAATGAGAAAGACGAACCAATAATTGAAAAAGAATTATTCTCAAAATATGATTTAGAAAACAACGATTCTCTTTTAAATTTTATAGAGGTAATTTCTGTAAATGGAACTGATAATATTTTTTTCGATATAAAATATTGGGATAATCTTCCAGAGGAAACTCAAAAAAAGTATATTAAAGATTTTTCTAATTTTACAGAAACAGACCCAAGAAATGAATTAACTTATTCCTTTTTAGAATGGGATTACAGATAAAGTACGAAAATACAACAACGTGTATAATTAATGGCTAGTTTTAGCTTACTTACGAAAATCCTCGCGGATTTTCTATTCGGTTTATATTTGCTAAATTAGTTGCTTAAACACGCCACTAATCATACACAAAACCGTTGTGTGTAATGTAAAAATCGTGCTGAAATTGAACATTTGAACTAAAAACGCCAACGCACAGTCAAGCACATTTATTTTTTTCCAACGCTCAATTCCAACGCTCAAAAAAATAAAAGAGCTTGCCTTTTCCCACCGCACACAAAATCCGAATGATGATATTTCTACTCATTTAGTGAGATAATCGAAAAACTTGATTATTTTAGTGGACTGAATTAAAGAATTCAAAAATGAACCGAATAAAAGAGGTTTTAGAACAAAAAGGAATTAAGCAAATTTGGTTATCCGAACAGTTAGGAAAAAGCTATAATATGGTAAATTCTTATGTTCAGAACAGGAGACAACCGAGTATCGAAGATTTATATAAAATAGCTGAAATACTTTCGGTTGACGTAACAGAATTATTAAAGAGCAAAACCAATGTATAAAGAATTAATAGAAACACCTGAATTACATTGCGTTTCAGAACCACAACTAGACTTATTCTCTTACACAGAAGAAAATAATTTAGAAGACAACTTTAAAATAATTTCAGAAAGTAAAAAAATAGAGTTTGAATCTATTGGAAAAAACACACTTATAGGAAATGGAAATTGTGTGGATTATTTGAAATTTATAGATACAAACACAGTTGATTTAATATTAACCGACCCACCATATAATCTTGGAAATTTTATGCACAAACGCAACACAAATCTTGTGAAAATGCGTGAAAATCAATTTGCATATGCAGGTTGGGACAATTTATCGCAAGACGATTGGGAAAAGGAAATGGAAGTCTTTTTTCAAGAAAGTAGCAGAGTTTTAAAGAAAAGTGGTTCTCTATTACTTTTTATGTCTTTAATAAAAATTGAAACAATTATAAAAATTGCATCAAAATATAAATTCTATTATAAGACAACAGGTATTTGGCACAAAACTAATCCAATGCCTAGAAATATGAATATCCATTTTGTAAACTCAACAGAAGCTTGGGTTTATTTCGTAAATAATGACACTTCTGGAACATTTAACAATAATGGAAAAATGGTTCACGATTTCATAGAAACATCTTTAACCACAGCAAAAGAGAAAAAGTTTGGAAAGCATCCAACACAAAAACCAACAAAAATAATATCGCATTTTATTAAACATTTATCAAACAAAAATGATGTTGTCCTAGACCCATTTATGGGAAGTGGAACAACTGGTGTTTGTTCAAGAAAAATGAACAGAAAATTTATTGGTATTGACTTGGACAAAGAATATTATGAATTATCAAAAACAAGAATGCTAAATGAATAAATTAAAAGTTGTTGATTTATTTGCTGGCGTTGGTGGCTTGTCGCAAGGTTTTATTTCAAAAGGATTTGAAATAGAGTTTGCTATTGAATACATCAAAGATATTGCACATTCTTACAAATTAAATCATCCTAAAACTACTGTTTATGATGAAGATATTTCGCAAATAGATTTAAGCAAACTCAAAGACAAACATAAAAACATAGACGTTATTGTCGGTGGACCACCTTGTCAAGGTTTTTCGCAGAAAGGAAAAAGATTAAGCATAAATGACGACAGAAATTTTATGTTTAAAAAATTTATTGATGCAGTTGCTGTTTTTCAACCTAAATATTTTGTTTTAGAAAATGTTCCGAACGTCCTAACGACAGCAGACGGATTTTTTAAGGAAGAGATAATCACAGGATTTGAAGAACTAGGTTATGTAGTAAACGCAAAAACGCTTAATGCTTCCGATTTTGGCGTTCCTCAAAATAGAAAACGTGCTTTTTTTGTAGGTTCCAAAAATGGTACTTTACTCGAATTCCCTAAACCTAAAAAGAAAAAAACAACAATAAAAGAGGCAATCTACGATTTACCATTCATTGCATCTGGAGAAGGTTGTGAGTTTTTTGAGTACGAAAAACCTACTAATTCAGATTATCAAAAAATGTTAAGAAAAAATTCAAAAGGAATTTTCAATCATTTCGCAACAAATCATTCTAAAATAGCTTTAGAGCGTTTGGAACTTATACCAAAGGGAAAAGGTAGAGAGGTTTTACCAAAAGAGCATAGAACGAAATCTATTTACAGCGGAACTTGGTCTAGATTATTAGAAGATGGAATTGCGTCAACAATTACAACTCGTTTTGACACACCTTCTTCTGGCTTGTTTACGCATCCAATACTAAATAGATGTTTAACAGTTCGAGAGGCTGCAAGAATTCAATCATTTTCGGATTCCTTTATTTTTTATGGTACAAAAACATCACAAATGAAACAAGTTGGCAACGCAGTTCCACCATTATTAGCTAAAGAAATTGCTACAATAATATTAAACGATTATAATAAATGAACCTACCAAATCAATTAACAGAAAGAGAACCAATAGACCCAAAACTGGCTGTTGGTTCATCATTACCAAACCCAAAAGGGTTATTGGCTATTGTTTTAGCTCTTTATCTAGTAAATGAAGAAAAAGACCATTTAGATTATTCTGATAAAAGTGGAAACACTATTATTCTAAAACCAAGTTTAATAACTTCATTAAAAGCTTTTTTTAATGGAATAACTGGTTATAATGCAACAGAAATTGACTCATTGGCATCTGCCAATCCTTTAGTGGAAATGCAAATTGAACCACTTCAAGTTCCACTTCAATTGTTTTGGAAAATCGCCAAAATAAATATTCTTGGAACAGATTCCTCAAGTGGAGAAAGAACTGGTGGTGTTCGTTTTCCAAAAGAATTGTTCTTTACCACAAATATGGATATCCTAAAAAATGTAATTTCAAACGAGAATGGAGATATTACAAATACCGGAAAAGAATTAATTTACAGTTGGCTAACAAATAACAACACACCAACTTCTTCAGTTAATATTGAGCAAAAATTAACAAAAACTTTATCCGTTTTTTCAGAAGAGACACTATTTAAAACTTGGAATAATTCAACCGAAATCATCTTTCAGCAAGAAGGCATCTACAATGCTTTTGACACTACAAATGCAACAGTTGATATTGGAGGAACTAAAGAAATCAAAGGTACTTTACGTAATTTAAAATCATCCATCTCAAAAGACATTCATCCGTATTTAAAAATCTCTAGTAGCAATGTTGAGCTTAAAAACCCAAGTCTAGCAACTCAATTCGACAATTACCAGAAAAGAGTATCAAACTATTTAGACTTGAATCCAAAATCTATTGAAATTAAAATAGTAGAAACAGAAGAAGAGATTAATGTTGATGATGTTACGATTTTAAACAAAATCTATTATGGAGCACCAGGAACAGGTAAATCACATAAGGTTAACGAGTTATTGAAAGGTAAAGAAGAAAGAACAGAAAGAGTAACTTTTCATCCAGAATATGATTATGCTTCGTTTATTGGTGGTTTTAAACCAATTACAGAGGTAGATGCTGAATCTGGAAAAGAAGAAATTAAGTACAAATTTGTACCTCAAACTTTTACAAATATTTATGTAGATGCTTGGAACAATAAAGACAATGAATATTATTTAGTGATTGAGGAAATTAATAGAGGTAATTGTGCTGAAATCTTTGGCGATATATTTCAATTATTGGATAGAAACTCTGACTATAGTATTACGCCATCTAATGAATTAAAACAATATTTGGTTAAAGAACTTACCTCTGTTGATGGAATAAAAGGTATTGAAAATGGTAAAATGAAATTACCATCAAATCTTAATATTTTAGCAACAATGAACACTTCTGACCAATCACTATTTCCAATGGATAGTGCATTTAAGAGAAGATGGGATTGGGAATACATACCTATAAACTATGAAAAATCAGAAGAAAACCCATCATCACATTATCAAGTTGTTGTTTCAGATTCAATATCATTCTCTTGGCTAGAATTTATTGAAAAAGTAAATACAATAATCAAAGAGAACCCAAATTTAGGAATGGACAAATGTATTGGTAATTACTTCATAAAAGCTAAAGACAATAGCATTACACTAGAAGAGTTTATTAATAAAGCAATTTTCTATTTATGGAATGATGTTTTCAAAGATGAAGACGACCATATATTTGAAGAAAACACTTTTTACGAAGACTTCTTCCCTATTGCAACAAAAGGAAAAGAAAAAGTATTAAAAATACTTGAAAAGATTGGTTTAAATACACCTGAAAAAGAAGATTAGATGAAAATTCTAATTGAAGGAGCATATTATCCAATTACAACTCTTCAAAATATTTTTGACGACCCAAAATTTTACACTCAAAATGGTTTAGAAGGCAAAATAATATCTGTTGGTTATTATCATTCATTTGAAAAAAATGAACTGGTTTATATGTTGCCAAAAGTATTTATGACTGATGATATCAATTCTGTTTTTGGTAAGACAAAAGATGAATTATTGGATTTAGATTCAATAAAAAACATTAAACACGATTTACAGTACAATTGGATTCGGCAATCATCTTTATATTTTTACAATAGCCTTTTAGAATATAGAAAGAGAATTACAGATTCTCAAATAGTCAATAAAACGGAGCGTTTTGAGCTAAACACAAATCTTGGAGACCAAGAATACTCATATCTAGATTTGCTTTTGTCGTTTGTGAATTTTTATAAGAAAAACAAAAATCATATTCTATATAAGCACATAGAGTATAATTCAAATCAAGCAAAAAAACCAAAATGGGAAAAGACCATAAGAAAGTCTTTGCCTATTCTAACTTCTAATAATTTACCAATTTACGTTTCTATTAGAAACAAAAAGAAAACTGTAAACAAAGAAGAAGAATTATTAACCTATTTCTTTTCTATTCTAGAAAACTTCAACCAAGACCATAACCTTAATTTAAGGATAGATAAATCTTTTAAAATTATAAAAGGTAATTCATTCAAAAACCTTCAAGCAAATGGTCTTACGAAGCTAAAGAAAATCAAGTATCGATATTTTAATGACACTCTGAAAAGAATGTATGCTTTATGTGAGATATACTTTACTCAAACTGATAAAAGTAGTTCTAAAAAAAAGAGAGAAGATTTTCTATCGGTAAATAATTACAATTTAGTTTTTGAAGATATGATTGATAAATTATTTTCTGACGAGCTAAATAATACGGAAGTTAATAATGTGTCGCTTAAAGATTTGAAAAAAAATGATGATGGTAAAATAATTGACCACATTTATGATTACAAGTCTTTAATTGACACGAGTAATATATTTTACATTGGCGATTCTAAATATTACAAATCCAATAGTGAAGCAGGTAATCTGTCAAAATACAAGCAATTTACATATGCGAAAAATGTAATTCAATTTAATATCGACCTACTTAACAAAGACAAAAATAAGCCTTACAAGACAGGAATTAGGTATAGAGATGAACTTACAGAAGGATATAATATAACACCGAACTTTTTCATTTATGGATACATTGAAAATGAAGAGAATTTTGATGAACATTTAATTGAAAAAAAGAAAGATTTACCAGTTAAATCATTCCATTACAAAGACCGATTATTTGACAGAGATACTTTATTTGTTCATCAGTATAAAATTAATTTCTTATTTGTATTAAAAGCATATACCAACTTCAATACAATAAAAACTCAAAAATTCAGAGAGGAAGTTAAGAGGGACTTTAGAAAACACTTTATTGACTTTTTCAATGATTCAAAAAGCTGTGAATTTGAATTTTACAAGTGTAAATCAACGTCATTAAAAGATTATGAATCTATAGTATCGAACAATTTTAAATCTCTAAACGGAAAATGTTATGTGAATATGGAAACGGAATTGATTCTAGCTAAACATATTGAAAACGGAATTGAGGAATCGATAATGAAAGAGTTTGAACTTATAACAGAATTAAAGTAATGAAAAGCCAACGCTCAAAGCCATACACATTTGCAATTCGCACCAGCCAACGCTACACCCAAAATTGCAAAAGAGTATGTCTAGCCAACGCTCACATTTGAACTAAATAACAAACATCGGAAAACCAAGCAGAACGGAAAAACACTACACACAACAATGTATATAAAACATAGCTATTACAGGCTTTTCGAGAGATTTGTGCTTATTTATTAAGTCCGCCAAATTTTTATTTTTGTATATTTAAAAAAGAAAAAAGTTAAACATAAAAAATAAAAATTCGGCTCGTGTATAATCCGAAACGATAGTGTCTTTTTACACGCTACGTTTCATATACGGAGACGTTGTACCACATATAAACAAAACATT
>NZ_ARZX01000041.1:0-7912 GCF_000568425.1 Cellulophaga geojensis KL-A | reverse complement strand
CCTCATAGGTACAATACTCTTGGTTTATGCGCAGCAAGTACATAGGTTGCTCATTATAATTGGGCTTAGCTTGCCACATTTTATCTGTAACATTATGTATGGTAATACTGTCTTGGTCTGCAGTGTTCATATTTTTAGTAGTTTTAGTATTTTGGGCGCAGCTAGTTATAGCTGTTCCGCATAGTAGAATTAAAATAATCTTTTTTAAAGTCATATTGTTCTTAATTTTGTTTCAGTATCAAACACAGGGATAAGTTTTCCTGGAATTACAAATTCAGGAATTAGCTTTATAACTACAGGTTTGGTTTTTCCATCCTTATCTGTACCGTTAGACACATCTATTTTGTAACTTTTATCTTTTTTGTAATTTGCCTTTAGTTGAACTATTACCTCCCCAATTAGACCTGTAAAGATATAATTATCACGGTAATGTGGCATTTTTAATAGTCCTGCTTTTGCTCCAGGACCTGTTACCACATCTTTAGGTGTTTTAAATGATTGGCTTACAATATTTTCTGTTGCGGCAACAGCGGCAGTAACAATATTGTAGCTGTAAGTACGCTCAAAATAAAGATTACCAGTTAGTGCGGCACTTACTTCTGCTTCTGCAGATATATCTGCAAATTCTTTACCAGTCCAATCCTTTAAAAAATCTGGAATATATCTATTTAGTTTACTGTATGCTACTTCTCTGTCTTCTAATGTGGCATCAATTCTTATGTAGGCATTTATTCCTTGCTTTTTGCCAAAAGTAACCTCTCCTTTATTTAGGTAGTGGTTAATACCGTCAAAAAGATCAAAAGCTTGGGTGTCTATGTTTGTTTTTAAGTTTATATGCGCGTCATAATAACCTTCAAAACCAACAATCATTTCTATTTTTGGACCAAAATGTTTTTGAATAAACTCACTTATACTTTCTTCAATATCATTTTGTATTTCATATGCTTTGTTTCTTAGGTCTCTTAAATCAAAACCAACAGAGATTTTTCCTTTAGCTTGTTTTGTAGGTATAAGTTTCCCTTTTATTGGGCTAACTATTGATTTTGCAGTTTGGATAGTTCCTACAATACCATGGAAAACTTTAAAAAAACCTCCAAGACCAGTAATATTAGAAATAAACACTCCTATAGTGTGCTTTTGGTAGTCACCAATAGCAAAAAGTGGAGCGCCTGTAATTGTAATTTCTGAGATTAGGTTTGTAGAGCCATCTTCTTGTTTTTTATAACCAGAGCCACTAGATATGGCTATTTGGGGCATTACAAGCTTTATGCCTTCTTCATTTTTGTCATAAGTGTTAGCCCCTGCCATACCTACTACTGTTCTAGAGATTTTAAATACTTTTTGAGCCTTTTTTAACAACCCAGGTAAATTTTTACCTCGTGTAAGCACTAATAGCAATATATCTACTAAAAGAGCAACAACTACAGAAGCTGCAACAACTGTTTTTCCTATTGAAGGATACTTCTCTGTATAGTTTAAAACGGTTGGATGTTTTCCATCTTCATCATAACCGTATAATCCATACAAACCAAATTTAAAATCTTTTGCACTACCTCTAATATAATTAGTTACAATATTTAATGTGGTTTCGTTGATGAGTAGGTGACTAAGTAAATCTTTAATAAAAAAGTTTTGCTCATCTATCCAGTTTACAATTATTTCAATATCACTATCAAAACCACCATCATAAAGCGGAAGTTCTAGATCTTCATAATAAACATTGTTTTTTTGTAAGTTGGAAACTATTTCTTTCCCGTATTTTTTAACAAGTTCCATTTTTCTATCCTCAGAAATTCTTTCTTTTTCTGGATCACCCCATTTAAAGTTATATGCCCATGACAAGTCAGGAACCAAGTCAAACGTTATACGTTTACTATAACGACAGGTGTTTATAGGTAAATCTACCAGAATAGTATGTAGCTCTGGTACCATAAATGTATAATGATTATATTTTAAAAAGAACTCCCATAAATCATCTAGATGTTTATAGGGATAGGCTAAACTAACTTCTAACTGATCTTCAATTTGTTCACTAGGGCAATACTCAATGTTTAATTTATCTAGTTCTGATACATCAAAAACTCTAGATTTATGAGATTGCCCATCCTCTATTAGGTTTAATTTACATTCATCAGATTTTAACTTTGATAATGTTACGTTTAATTTTTTTATTTGATCACCTCCTAATATTCTTTTTTTAATATTGTCAGACGGGTTAGAGCAAGCTTCTTCCTCATCAAATATTATAAGTGGTTTTTCATTGCTATATTTTACTTCTATTTTAGAGTATTTACAAGGCTCATATTTTTGAGTAAAATACTCTTCGCTATGGATTGTAACAGGGGTAAGGTTGTTAGAGAACTCTTTGTCGTCATTATTTAAATAATCTATAACAGCAACAGTAAGTAGCATATTAGTATTGTTGCCATTGTAAATAACTTTGTTTAAGTGGGTTATGGTATAGTATAGTATTTTTGGTTCTTTGGTGGTATTGCTTACTCTAAGATCTAGACTATTGGTGCCAGATTTTAAGAGTAATTCTGGAAAAGTATGTATAGGTGTTGTAGGGTCTTTTTGGTTGTATACTTTTACAGTAACTTTATGGTCATATAACCCTTCTTGGTCTATTGTTAAGTATACCAATTGGTGGCTTCTACACTCTTTTACCGTCCATTCTGTATTTGTAATTTTACTATCTGCACTACAGTTAATTGTAATGTTGCCCACAGTAGAGTTTTCTTCTAAATCGTCTGCACAAACAGTTATTTTAGAGGGGTTTTCTTTTGAGCCTGCATTGCTTTTGCTAAGTTTTAGTTCTGCTTTTACACCACCTGTATAATCATCTGTATCTACACAATTACTATTGTTTGTGATTTCCCATCTAAATTCTTTTTTAGCCTTTTTAAGCCAAAAAGTACTTGGTATGTTTTTAACTTCTAGGTCTATAGTGGCTGTTTTGTTTAAATGTAAATCTACAATAGTAGGTTTGTTTGCGTCTGTAGAAGAACTTTTTACAACTTTACCATTAATAATTGTTTGTAGGTGCATACTTAGCTAACTTTAAGGTTAATGTTTTGGGCATTATCACTACTCATTGGGGTAAGAGGATTAATTTGCGCAAGTGTATCTTCATTAGCATTGCTTATATTTTGCGCTACAACTTCTGCAATTTGTCCGTGGTCTGTAATTTCTACACAGGGCGCCCCAGCAATTGCACAGGTAGCCATACTGTCTTCTAACAATGGGTTACCGTTATTTTCGTCTAGGGTAACATCCTCATAAAAACCTGTCCACTCTGTAATAGTAGGTTGGCAAGGCTTGTACCCGCCAGGTGTTGGTTGTAATTTACATTGGCCAAAAGTATTTTTTTCAAAAGGTTGGCCTATTTCTTTATTTGTAGCAATAAGTTTGTTACTCATACTACTATCATTTATATAATGTTTTGTCTGCGTGTTTACCAATAATTTATCTGGCATTGTACCTTGCATACACTTACAAGAAGCTTGGTGGCAAACTATATGTTTTTCGCTCATAGTATTATATATTATATTAAATGGTAGGCTTCTATGGTTATTTTTTTATCTAATTTCTTATTTAAAACCAATGTTATTGTACCAATTATACTTTTTATGGTGTAATTTTTATTACAAAACTCATAGGTAACATCCAAATTTCCTTCTAAGGGTGTGCCTTTAAAGTAAGGTTGGTCTTTATTCTGTTCTATGTCCTTACTAGATCTTTTGTCACATACTGTACCAAGTTGTTGCATAACAATATTATTGTTTGCATTTAAAAATGGTTGTATTGTTTGCTTTACTTGGTATTGTATAGCTGTTATAAAAGGGTAAAAAGGTATGTTTACCGTATTGGAGATTTCTAATTTAGAAAGGTATTTGTTGTATACTCCAGAAAAGTAAAGTGTAAAAAAAACATCTCGTTGTATAGCTTTTTCTATAGCAATAGTACTTTGGTAAGCTTTGTTAGCTATTTGTATTTGCTCATTAGCAAAGGGAGACTTAAAATAGTTTAA
This sequence comes from Cellulophaga geojensis KL-A, assembly GCF_000568425.1. NCBI lineage: Bacteria > Pseudomonadati > Bacteroidota > Flavobacteriia > Flavobacteriales > Flavobacteriaceae > Cellulophaga > Cellulophaga geojensis. Next base: position 3,882 of record NZ_ARZX01000041.1, on the reverse strand, counting down.
AATTTTTGGTTTTGCTTTTTTCCAACGTTTAAATATTTCTTGCTGGTTAGTTACACCTATTAGCTTTCCTTTTTTATTTATTTTAGTATGAATTGGATATAGTGGTTTTGCTAAACTTATGGCAAAATCTTCGGCTAATAAATTGGGTATTTTATAATCTACGTAAACTTCATTTTTCTTTAATACAAACTCATATGTATAGTCATATTCTTTTTCATAATTTACGGCTGCGGTGTAATGTATTCTTTTTGTTTCTTTTTGTGTATTTATAAATATTACTATGCCATAATTGTGGTTTAATACATTAAAATTACAACGTAAACTATTTTGGTTGGTTAAATTTATAGGTGTACTTTTTGTAAAAGTTTTTTCTTGTTTATTGTTTTTAACTGTTGCAGGTAAAAATATTTTAGAAACGTGAAAAGGTATACCATTTGCAGCAGAGATATTTTTTTTTGAACCTGATAGCTCATTATGAAATTTACAAATTTCATTTACAGATAAACTAAACTTTTGAGCAAGAGTATTTAGACTATCATTAGCCTTTAACGTATAGGTATAATATGTTTTTTTAGTGTTAGCTGTACTCATTTTGGTGTGTTATTCTTTCCAGAATTTGGTGTCTGTAGGGATTAATAATTTTTGATACTCTCCACTTTTGATATAAATTTTTACACTATCTCTGTTTTCTGAAATTACATCTATAACAAATGATACATTATCTGTATTAGTCTCATTATATGCATTTAATACTTGTTCTTTTTTAAATGTAAATACGCTGGCATAATCTTCTCCTTCTGGAGATTGCCATCCTAAACCTATTTTATGTACACCTGCCCAGGACTGTTTATCTTGTAAAGTATTTAAATATTGATTTCTATAAGTGTTTAACTCGCCGTTAAGGTGGTGGGTAATTAAATATTTTAATTTTCTGCTAGGAGATTTAAATTTTAGTTGTGTAGTGTACTTTGTCTCATACGTGTCCCATAACCCGTAAGGAATACCTGTTTCTTCAATTTGTTCTCTAAATTCTGGGGTAAGTTCAAAATCTAAAACTACTTTTAAAAGCTCTTCTCTTTTAATATCGGTATTACCACCTTGCATTTTTAAAAACTGAATCCAAGAAATTCTATTGGTTTCTTCTGCTAAAAAGCTAGCAACATTTACGTTGTATCCAGGGGCAAGCATAAAAAGAGTTAGTTTGCCGCCAGGAGCCATACCTACGGATAAATCAAATGAATAATCTTGTTTTTTCTCTGTCCAATTATAGCTCCCTTTATTAAAAATAGAGTCTATTTTTTTATAAGGCAAAGGAGTGTCTAAAAGGTAAAATTTGTTTTCAGTATAGGAAAACCAAGCAATTCGTAAATGTTTAGGTACTTGCTTTTCTAGATCACCAGAGATAAGAGTAGACAGGCCTTCTCCCCAACTATTATTTACTACTTTGCCAGATGGGATATAAATGCTGTTGGTTTTAGCATCGTCTAAGTAAAATTCTCCTTTATAAATTTCTACAGGGTAATTTTTTGGGGCACACTCTGTAGGCATCCATTCATATTTTTTCATACAACTTGTTAGGGTTATTAGTATGCAAACAATTAGCGTTATTTTATTCATTTTGTTAATATATAGTTCTTTTTCTGTTATTGGCATAGCCTTCTGGGGCCATACCTATATCTAAAGATGCTGAAAAATGAAAATGATGATAACGTAACTTTTTAATTAATGAAATATCTTTTTGTGTAACCTCAGAACTAGTTAAGTCATGCGGAATTTCATCTCTTTGCTTTATGTAATCATTTATACGTTCATTTGCTGCGCTTAGTGTATCTCCAGAAATTTTAAAACTAGTATTAATCTTAGGCTTAAATAAGTTTTTATGTATTTTTTCAGCGTAATCCTTCATTAAATGTAAAGGAATAAATGAATATTTATTACTAATGCTGGCTTTGTAACCGTGTAATGTGTAATTTTTTTGTTCTACTTTACCTAGGGATTCAGATTCATAAGAGGTGTCTATTTCTGTAATTTTTAAATCATTTTTGGTATACCAGCCTTGAGAAATTAGCCATTTTTTATCCTCTAAAATAATTGCTTTACTTCTGCTTGATGATAAACGAATCTTTTCTTTTTTAGCATCATTATAGCCACCTCCAATATCTGAGTGTACTCCTGGTAAATTAATTTCTACTCGTTTTGATGAAGTTAAGCTAGCGCCAGAAATTTGACGTAATTCAAAATTTTTACGATGCTCATCAGTAGCTGTAATATGTACTGCCTTTTTTAATTTTGACGGAAGACTTAAATTTAATTGTTTGTGATCGTTTTCATGAGAAAAAACCCCAATAGAGGGCACAGTATCAAATAGTCCAGCAAAACGCAATTCTACTTTACTAAATTTAACTCCTTTTTCTTTTAAATACACACCTAAATCTCCTCCGTATGTATATTCTTGGTATTCCTCGGTGCTAATTCCATCAAACCAACCATTTTCTTCATCAGTATATACTTTTTGTCCATTTTTTTCTTTGTAATTGCGCTCTAATGTTGCTTTTTTTCTGCCACTACAACTATTTAGAAAATGGCGTGCAGCTGCTGCACCACGACTAAAACCATAAGCATCGATGCTAATTTTGTTGATAATAGTACCTTCTTTTAGATTTATTTTATTTAATTTTTTTAAAATTAATTTAAAACTTTTTTCTGCTTTTGCCTTTGCTCCATGACGCCCCATACCTGTTACTGTACCATATTTAGCATCTAAATCATCACCGCCATCCATTGTGCCAATACCTTCTACGTATACATTAATATTATGAGTTTCGTAAGTAATAATTTTATTTTCGTTATTTGTTTCTTGTGGTTTAACTTGCGCGTTATAATTCATCTCTAAACGAGCTATGTTAGAGTAGTCATTTTCATAACTTGTGTCGCCTTTTGTAAAAAGCCAAGTGTACTTGTTATCATCATTTATTCTAGAGGTAGTATTCGCTTTATTATTTAAAGTGCCATCAAAAAATACACTAACAATAACATCTATTTTGTTTTCCTTTTTTTCTTCCTCGGGAGGAGTGTAGGTGCCAAATTTTATACTGCTCATATTATAATTTATACTGTTTTATTGCCGTAGTTTTAACTGTAAAACTGTTTGTATTAATTATTTCCTTTGGAAACTATTTTTTTTCCAGAATACAATGTTAGGTTTTCATCTATAGCTTCAATATTTACTATTTCTGCCATTTTTTCTAATTTCCCGCCTGTTATTAGCTGGTAATTATTTTCAACCTTAATTCCTAAGTTTTTTGCTTGTTTGCTAATTGCCATGATTAAAATAGATTAGATTTTTCGACACTATTAAACTCAACTGTTTTCCCACTAAGCAGGGTCATATTTTCTTTTTCGCTTATTACGCTTAACTCACCTGCTATTTCATTTGATGTAGTTGATACTCGCTTAAAATTTTTGTCTATAATTTCTGTTCTATTGTCAGAGTTTTCTAAAATATTTCCAGTAGCAGAGATAGAGATATCTGTACCTGCCACAGTAGTTATATTTTTTCCTGCATTTTCGTCAATATTTTCACCAGCATTAACAGTAATATTTTTTCCTGCAGTAATATTTAAGTTTTCACCTGCATTAATATTAATGTCTTTAAGCGCATTTATTGTTATGGTTTCATTAGCCGTGTCAATAATAAAATGATTGCCTTTTTTATCTGTTATTGTTATGCTTTCTGCGTTTCCTTTATCATTAAACTCTAGTGTGTGCCCACTACGTGTAATAATGCTTTTGTGTGTGTTGGTAGGTTTTCCGCCAGCAGCAGTTTGTCCGTTAAAAAGGCTGCCTAGTATAAAAGGTCTGTTAGGGTCGTTGTACCTAAAA
>NZ_ARZX01000040.1:0-7971 GCF_000568425.1 Cellulophaga geojensis KL-A | reverse complement strand
CTAAAGGAATTGGATTAGGAATAGCAGAAGCATTGCTAAAACACCTCTTTTACTATTTTTAAAAATTCTTGCTTTTTTGTTTTAGAAATAGGAATAGCTATTTTATTTTCCATTTGTAAAAAGTCGCCATCCTTTTTTACATATTTTTCTAGGTAATGCAGATTTATTAAATAAGATCTATGACATCTAAAAAATAAATGATTTCCTTTTAATTGTGTTTCAAAATAAGATAATGGTTTACATATCAATTCTTGTTTATTGTTGGCAAGGTAAACATTAGTGTACATTCCATCTGCTTCTAGGTATAAAATATCATCATGTGATACAAAAATTATCTCGCCAGGAATTTCTAAAGCTATTTTATGTGAAGAAAGTGACTGTATAGCCTTTTTTAATTCTTCAAACTGAAAAGTCACCTTTTTAGACTCAATATTTACTACTGCTTTTTGAATGGCTGTTTTTAACTCATCAATTGCTATTGGTTTTACTAAATAATCAACAGCTGATAATTTAAGCGCATCTAACGCATATTGTTGATAAGCTGTTGTGAAAATCAATTGAAAATTAATTGGTTCATTAATAAAATCAAGTATTTCTAAACCAGAATATTCTGGCATCTCAATATCTAAAAAAACAATATCAGGTTTATAATCCTTAATTACCTTTACACCTTCCATTAAATTCTCAGCTAATTTAATACCTGTTATTTCTGTAAAAAATTCAGAAAGCATTGTTTGTAAAACACTCCTAGCCTTAGCTTCATCATCAATAATTAGTGCTCTCATTTTAAAACTTTTTAATGGTTATGGTTACTTTAGTTCCTGCGGGCTGCTTATTTACATCTTTTTTATCCTTAAAATCTACCTTAATCACAAATAACTTTTCTTTTTTGTACAAAGCTATCCTTTCTTCGGTTGCACTAACTGCAAAAGATTGATGTCCTCTTCTTTTTTTATTTATTTCTGCAGATTTTTTTCTTCCAATTCCATTATCTTCAACAATTATTTGAATAATATCACTTGCAAGATGATTTAAATGAATCCATAAGTTACCTGGATTTTTTTTATGAATTAAACCGTGTTTTATTGCATTTTCAACAAAAGGTTGAATAAATAATGGTGGTACTTGTATTTGGTCTTGCTGTAATTTTGAGTCAATATTTAAATGTACTTCAAACTTTTTTTCAAATCGAAGTTGTTCTAAAGCAATGTATATTTCTAGAGAATTGATTTCTTCCTTTAAAGAAATAGAATTCAGTCGGCTATGATCAAGATATAAGCGTATTAAACGAGAAAATTTCACTAAATAATCACTAGCTAAATATTTTTCGTTCTTCATAACATAGTCTTGGATAGCACCTAAAGAATTAAAAATAAAATGCGGATTCATTTGAGAGCGCAAGTTTTCTAGCTTTAACTTACTAATTCTACTATCTAAAATTACTTTTTCTAATGTTCGTTGTCCTTCTTCCTCCTTAATTCTCATTTTAATTTTAAAATAAAGAACTGTTCCTATTACAGCAACTATTATGGCTAACGCATAAAACCACCAAGTATCCCAAAAAGGCTTTTCAACATTTATAATTACTGGCTCGCTTATTGTACCAACATCCCCGTTTAAAGCTTTACTTCTAATTAAAAATTGGTACTTTCCAGAAGGTATTCCAATATACCTTACAATATCCTCGTTAAGCTCTGCAGTTTGCCAATTAGCATCATAGCCTTTAAGTTTGTATTGAAACACAAGCTGTTTGTTTGCTAAAAAACCATTTGCCCTAAGCAGAAAAGTGATGTCATTAGTATTATATGGTAACAAATAAGATGTTTTATAAGGAGAAGGTTCTCCTCCAACGGTAACCTCGCTAATATATGCGTTAGGAATTTTATTTTGTTTAAATAAATCCTCGCCATCATTATTTATTACGCACAAGTAATTGTTTCCAGGAATCCATAACGATTTGTTGGCATAAATAGGTTGTTTAAATTTTATAGAGTTTTCATCTTTTAATTTAATGGTGGTAATTTCTCTGGTTGCTTCATTAAATTTTTGAATTCCTTTTTCTGTAACAATCCAAATTTGATTATCAACACCTAAAATTCCTTGAATTTGAGAATTTAGCAAACCCTCTTTTGCAGTTATGCTATCTTTTATTTGAGCATTATTTAAATGATATAATTTATTATTAGACAAGGCCCAAACATTGTGAGTTGTTGATGTATAATTAGAGAATATTATTGGTTTTTTATTATAATAAACAGGTGTAGTTTTAAATTGATGATTGTAAGAAACCGTTCCATCTATATAACTAATGTAAGATTTTTTACTATTTGTGTCATAATGCACACTTATTGGGCGTTTTGTGGCTATTTCCTGGTGCATTGTGCTCTTTTGAATATTGTTATAAAGCAAAACACCTCTGTAAGAAAGGTATAGTAATGAATCCTTATTTATTTCAGCAAAACCCTTAGCTGTAGTAAATTCCGTTTTTAATGTAACTAACTTTTCATCATGTAAAGAATAGGTATAACTATTGGTTCCGTTAGTACTTATAAAAGCTTTTTTAGAAGCCGAATTGTAATAAATTCTATTCACCGGTCGTGAATTAGGTATTTCTATTTTTTTAAAAGATTTTTCTTTAATGTTATAGACTACAAAATATCCTTTTTGCGTACCAAGTAATAAAATATTTTCGGATGCTTTTTCTACAAAAATAATATCATCGTCTTTGGGTAAAACATAGTGTTTAGTTACTGCTAAATTTGGCATTACTAAAACGCCGTTGTATAATGTTGTACACCAATAATTACCTTCGTTATCAACCTGTAAATCTGTAATTTGGTATTGTTTTAAAAAATGATTTTTAACAATAAAACCGGTTTTATTTTTAACTAATTGTACAATGCCTTTTGAGGTTAATAACCAGGTAGTATTACCAATTAATTTAGATGTGTAGATCTGTAATTGTTGTACTGTTTTTGGTAGTGTAATAGATTCTAACTCTTTAGTTTTTGCTTTGATTAAAAATACTTTTTTGTCGCTATCTCTTACAAAAGCAGCATTATTAAATAATTTTAGAGTTTGGAATTTACCAAAGTCAAATTGTTTATTTTCTTTTAGTATGGTGGTTTGTATTTCATTATTAATTTCTTCTACTAACGTTAAAGTATTTACAGAATTAATGTTATAATAATAAAACCCATTATTTATTTTAATAACTTTTGATACTTTGGTATTGAGTTTTTTTTTGATTTCAGCAGTCTGTTTGTCTAACTGAAAGCTCTCTGTTTGCGAAAGAAAGAAAATATTTTTTTTGAGAATACATAAATGAGCAAAAGCTCCTTTTAATTCTGAAGATAAGTCTTTAAATAAAACTAATTTTTTATTCTTAACCTTATAAATATGTCCAGATATTGTGGAGCACCATAGGTTTCCGTTTTCATCTTTTTGTAAATTAAAAATACCTTTAGTTGTGGTTTTTTCATTTTTAACCAAGGTAAATTGTTTTCCGTCATAGTAAAACAAACCCTTTTCACTTCCAATCCAAATTAAATTTTGATCATCTTGAACTACATTAAAATTAGCTAAAGCAACCAAACCTTCATTAGATCCAAAATGGGTAAAAAAAGGATCTTGAGCAAAAGCTATGCTGTTGCAAAAAAAGATAAAAACTAGTATGTAAAGGTAATTTTTCACAAAATATAAACTATGTCAAAAAAAAAGACGGTATTGCAATATAAACAAATCACCGCCTTTTCTTTTAAAATATAAATCTAAAAATTAGTTGCTTTTAATTGTTAGTATTTAATTATTTGGCCTTGCATCACACTTTACATAATCTCCATATGGAGCTCTAATACTACCGCGGTTTATTCCGTTAAAATACGGATTTCCGTAGTTGCCGCCACCAGTATAATCTCTTCTTACAATAAATTGGTTTAGCATACATTTCCCACTTTTATTTTCTTGTATAACAGCACCAACCGACCATTGATATAAAGGCACGCCTGTTACTTTATGTTTTACAGTAGACCATTTATTAGATGTCATGTATTGATATAAGTTTTTCATATTCATTTTACCATAGTATGTATTTAATCCACTTACAGCTGCAGTTTTAATTGCTGAGTTTTTATCAAAACTTCCTTTTACTGGCATTGTTACACTATTTAACTTTGCTCCTAACCAGTCTTTACGTAAATCATCAAACTTAGCAAAAGTTGCCTTAGAAGTTACCTCTGGGTTTTTATAATACTTTTTTATTAAATCAGGATTTTTAGCTGCAATAACAAACTGTTGTGGTTGTGCGTTATTCATCCATTTATGTCCTTCTTCATCATTTTTATGATACACTTCTGCTCCAATTAATAGTACACCCGGTTCAAGTAAAAGCACGTTGGCATTGGTCCACTCTGGTCCGTCTCCCATACCAAACTGAAACTGAATATTTCCTTTATTAGCAGATTTTCTATACTGTTCAGGAACCACACCGTAACGCTTTTTATCGGCAGAAAAATATGCGTTTACTTCATAAGATTCAGGGTTGTATTCTAAAGAAAAACCTTCATAAATATCACCTGGGTCACTATCAAAATGGTTTGCAGGGTTTCTAACAAAATATTGTGATAAATGGTAGTAACCAGACAGTTTCATTTTATCTGAAAAACCACCATCATAAGCAGGTATTTTTTTAAACTTTGTTCTGTTTAACACATAAATTTGATTGTCTTTAAATTTATCATCTTCACTACTTTCTACCGGGGAAGGAATTTCACTCACAACCGTTCCTTTACTATTTTCTTTAGCTAATAAGGCTTCTTTTTCTGCGGTTTGTTTTTGTTGGTATTCTTTATACTTTTTAAAATAGTACTCTTGCTTTTCCTTATCGTTAGGGTACTTTTTAGCTAGTTCTTGTTTAAATTCTTCGTCTGTGTATGATGTTTTTTCTTCTGAATTGGTCTGACTATTAGAGTCGCTAGTACTGTTTTTAGCGCTTATTTTATTTTCTGCCTTTTTAGCTATATTTTTTTTAGCTTTTTTAAGCATATTTCCAAATTGCGCGTGTGCAGAAAATTGCGTTAAAAAACCCAAAAAAAATAGACATATTATTTTTGATATTGTAAGTTTCATAATAACATATTTAGTTGAGTAAAGTTGCCTGTAACTACAGGCAACTTCTGTATATTTAGTAAATTTTGTTTATTGACAGCTAGTAGTACTCCAAGAGGCTCCGCTTGGCTTTGACCATTGATTTGCTGTAGTATTTGGTGGATTTAAAGGATCAAAACCTGCATCATGTTGAATACACGTTAAGTTAGCATTTCCATCTGCAACCATATAAATGAAATTTACATTATTACCATTTGCTACGTTTAAACTTGTTAAATTATTATTTCTTACATGCAATGAGATTACTCTTGAATTATTAGAAATATCCATACTTGACAAGTTGTTATTATACGCAACAAGTGTTCTTAAATCTGGATACATAGAAACATCTAACGTACTAATTTGATTTTCTTCTAAATATAAAGTTCTTAAACCGTTTGCAGTAGTAGGTAACACTAGCGTAGAAATATTGTTGTCTCCACATTGAAAGTTCACTAAGCTAGAATGATTTGTTAAATCTATTGTATTAATACTATTTTGCTGAATTAATATAGTTTCTAGTGCTAAATTAGCAGAAAGATCTAAGGCTGTTAAACTATTTCCTTTTAAGGTTAACCTTGTTACTGCTGTATTTTGACTTAAATCTATACTTGTTAACGAATTATTCTCTGCATGAAACTGTGTAATATTCACAAAAGCCTCCAAACCCGTTACATCTAAAATATTTAATCCGTCTACTCTAATTTCACCCGTGAAAGCTTGAGCTTCTGACACTTGAATTTCACCATCTCCGTTTGTATTGATTGATGAATTCCCTACTAATGCTGCTTTAAAGTTAGCATCTGGTATATTAACAATAGTACCTGTAGCAGCTTGTAATCCATTTCCTTGAGCTATAATACCATAATTAGGTTTTGTAGGATCATTGCTTTCTACAACAATTTGTGCGTATTTTTGGCCTACGCTTTGTGGTGTAAATCTAACAGTAACAGTATAATAACCGTTTGTCATTATAGTTTGTGGTGCAGACACATTAATTAAACTAAAATCACTTGCGTTAGCTCCGTTAATTCTAATAGTGCTTACCTCTAAATTTCCTTGACCATTATTTTGAATATCAAAAGTTAAATCGGTTCCTGAGTTGCCAACTGTAACATCTCCAAAATTTAATCCTGTTTCACTAAATGCAATTGCAGGTTGTGCTGGCGCTGTTCCTGTTCCATTCATTGGTAAAGACACTTCATTTTCACTAGAATTATTACTAAATCTAATAGAACCAGAAGCAAAACCTTCTGAACTTGGAGTAAACTTTACTTCAAATGTATAACTACCTCCAGGAGCAATTGTTCTAATTAACGAACTTGTTCCTCCTATTACTGTGAAAGATGATGCAGAACTACCTCCAATAACATTTGCATTAGTAATCTCTAAATCTGCAGTACCTGTATTAGAAATTGTAATGTTTTTAGACAACTCTTGTCCTACGGCTACATTTCCAAAACTAATTGGTGATTCACTAAACTGCATCACAGAAGTAGCTGCTGCAATTCCTGTACCTGTTAAACTTACAGAAGCATCTGCCACATTTGAATCTATAACTAATACCGCAGATTTTGCTCCTTCAGAAGTTGGACTAAATTGTACAGTTACTGATGTATTGGTTCCTGCAGCAATGGTTAAAGGTGTAACTACGTTTTGTACTGAAAATTGAGACGCATCTGTTCCGTTAAACGTAAAATTAGTAATAACTAAATCTGCAGATCCAGTATTTGATACTACCAATATTAAATCATTATCCGTATTTAGTTCAACATCTTCAAAATCTAATGAAGTGTTGTCTAAAGAAATAACAGGCATTGGTTGCGCAGTTCCATTTCCTTCAACAGCAACATTAAAAGTTCCTGCATTCGTTTCTATTGCTAACACAGCAGATTTTACACCTTCAGATTGCGGTGTAAAAGTTACCGAAACATCTGAAGTTTGGTTTGGACTTACTGTTGTTGCTGTTCCGTTTGTAGTAAAATCACTTGCATTAGCTCCAGAAAAAGAATATCCAATTATTTCTAAATCACTATCTCCAGTACTTGTAATTGTAAATGGTAAAGAACTCGATGCTCCTATTTCAACATCGGTAAAATCAATGTTTGTAGTACTCAAAGTAGCAGCAGCCACTAACTGAGGAGATGCTATACCTGTTAAGTTTATAGTTTTTTTTCCATCATTAGTTAATATAACAAGGTCTGCGTTTTTTTCTCCTTCTGATTGCGGCTCAAAAACTACATCAAACACGTAACTATCTCCTGCTGACAATGAATTTTCTGAAGCATTTGTTGAAAAATCTGCAGAGGCATCTCCTGTTAATGAAAAAGAAGTTAATTCTAAATCTCTACCTCCTGTATTAGTTATGGTAAAACTCTTTGATGAAAATTCAGTTACCATAACACCTGCATAATCAAACATAGTTTCATCAATAGAAAATTCTGCAGGTAAAATTTCTTCATCTTTACTACAACTTATTATACTAATTAGCATAAAAACTATAATACTTGTATACGCTGTAATTTTTTTTCTCATTTGGTTTTATTTTTTGGTTTTTAAATAGGTTTACTGGTATATGAAAGCAAATGTAAAAGTGCTGCGCTTATGTATTTAAAAATTTTTCTAAACGGTTTCTTTTCTTTTCTAAAAGACTATATTTTTAAAATAAAGGGAAATGTAAAAGAAATTAACTTGATGAATTCTTTGTATTTATTAAGTTATTAGTTACTATAATAAATAAAGGGTTTACCCATAGTTTTATGCTTACTTTTAAAGATGAAAAAACACTAGAGGTATATTTAGTTCATAAAGAACATTTAGCACTTA
>NZ_ARZX01000039.1:0-8880 GCF_000568425.1 Cellulophaga geojensis KL-A | reverse complement strand
ACATCATCACCTTCAATAGGCGTAGTAATGTCTATTGTTGGTATTGTATTTTCTAATGTTATCGGATCGTTATCTGTTGCAGGATTCCCTGCAATATCGGTAACATCAGCCGTTACAGTAATTGTTCCATTATTTAGTCCAGAGATATCTGCATCCGTAGCTGTCCAATTACCACCACTAACCGTAGCAGTTGTAGTAACAACAGGATTAACGCCATCGTCAAAAGTAACAGTTACAGTTTGTCCATCTTCTACATCAGTAGTAGTACCGGAAATAGTAACATCATTATCTTCGGCAGCGTTTACTACATCATCTCCTTCAATAGGCGTAGTAATGTCTATTGTAGCGTTTACATCATGAACAATATCTCTAGTTGCTTGTGGTGCAGCATTACCTGCTAAATCAGACACATTAGCGGTTATAGTTTCTAAAGCATCAAGAGATTGAGCATCTGCAGCAGTAATATCTAATGTCCAAGTTCCAGATGAAACAGTAGCAGTGTAAGTATTTCCGTTTAAGTTAACAGTTACAGTCTGTCCGTCTTCAGCATCTGTAGTACCAGAAATTGTTACAGGTGCATTATCTTCAACTGCATTTATAATATCATCTAAAGCAACAACATCTATAGCAATTACAGGGTTAGTTACATCTACAGTAAGTAATGCAGGGTTAGATACCGCCGGAGAACATACATATGAAAGTTCTGAAACAATAACTCTATATTGATAACCATCTTGAGTAACAGTTATACCTGTTAAGGTTAGGGTAGGAGTAGTACTACCGGTATAAATATCAGAAGTATTAGTGTCATCAATATCTACAAACCCACTTCCTGATTGATCATCTACTTGCCACTGATATAATAAGTTTGTTCCTGTAGCAGTTACCGAAAAAGACTCTGATGTATCTGCATTTGTAATAATGTCCTGTGGTTGGTCTGCAGCATTGGCAATAGTAGGAGCAACTCCAGGTTGTTGAAAATCGTACAGCGAATTACTTGCACTGTCTTCATTATTAGGAACAGTATAACCATCTGTAACATTAGTACCTGTAACAACACCACTTGTATTTACTGTTGTTGGTGTATCACCAAGTATACCATCTCCATCAGGATCTGTAAAACCAGCTTCAGTAACATCATTACATAAATCACCATCAGCATCTAATTCTAAAAAGTCAGGTATTCCGTCTGGAGTACTTTCAGAATCAGCAAGTGTATAATTTACTGTACCACTATTTTCTTGTCCGCTATCTTGTACGCTATCAGGAACCCCGTCTGTACCTACATCACCATCTAATATTCCGTTTGTATGTGGTTGGTTGCTTCCAGCTTCAACAGTATCATAAATACCATCATTATCAGCATCTAAATCAAAATGGTTTGGAACTCCATCACCATCAGTATCAAATGCATCAACAATACCATCATTGTTAAGATCATTAGTAGCATTTACATCTTTAAAATTAAGAGTGCCATTATTATCATCGTCAGCACTTGGGTCAACACCGCCAGGACTTTCAGCTGTATCTAGAATTCCATCATTATCGTCATCTAAATCTATAGAGTCTGCAATACCATCATTATCATTATCATCTATACCAGCTTCACGGTAGTCTACTTCTGTTGTTGCATTTATAGCAATATTTGGCAGGTCTGATGCACCATTATTTTGATCGTCATTAGGATCAAACAAGCCGCCAGAAGTATCTACATCATCAAACTCATCTAAAAGACCATCACCATCAGAATCTAAATTGTTTGAAGGGGAATTAAACCCTGCTTCTTCTGTATCACTTAGTCCATCATCATCTGTATCTAAATCCAAATAATCAGGTGTTAGATCTGTATCCGTCTTTTCTGGAATTAATCCGTTTGGATAATTTGTATCTAAACCATTTACATCAAAAGTATTTGAAGGAGCCACATAACCTGTTGTTGGTTGTGCCTCAACATTATCTGGAATACCATCATTGTCAGAGTCAATATCTAAATGATCTTCTATACCATCATTATCACTATCTATACCTTGGTAAATAGTATAAACAGGAGCTGTTCCAGGTCCTGAAGCAGTAGTTGCAGAACCATCAGTATTATTAGAAGAGGTAGTGTTATTTGGAGTAAATAAACCGTTAATATCACAAGTTTGAAACAATACAGAACCTAAATAATTATTAGTAGAAAAAGACGGTTGTAATTCTCCACTAAATGTGATATCCAAGTTTGTAGTTTCATAGAAATTAAAATAAGCAGCTAACCTTGGGCCAAAATCAACATCATCCCAAGTTTTTGCTGGCCCTTGAAAAGTTGCGGTACCTGTTGCTAAATTTTCTGAAACTGTAAGTAATGAATTGCTATCTATAGCATACAATCCTGGTCTTGTTAGGGTGACACTCTCTCTAGTATTAGCTCCATCAATGTCATAAATAACACCACCAAATCTAATCAAGTTTACTTGAAAATCTGTTCCTGTTGCAACTAAACGAATATTAAAAGATATACCACCTGTATCACCATCAGTACCACCAATTGTAAAACTTGGTTGCCAAGCATTAGCACTGCCGGTTGAGCTATCATCTATAGAGGTTAAAGTTGCATTGTCAATATCTGTAATTCTTACAATAGCATCCAATACACCCAATGATGAGCTTACGACTGTAGAAAATCTGTATTCTGCACCTATTGTACCCGCTCCGGATCCACCGCCAATGTATGTACCTCCATTAAATGAGCCAGCAGGTATACCACAAGCATCACCTTTTGTATCTGTAGGTGTAAATCCTAAAGATTCTACATAATCTAAAATTCCGTCATTATCATCATCAATATCTGTGTCATTATTTACAGTATCACCATCTGTATCAATAGAATCTACGTGTGTTGTTGGGTCTCTAAAATCTACTTCAGAAGTAAACGGATCTTGATCATTAGGAAAAGTTGATACTTGTTGATTGCTATTTGTTGGTCCGTTAGGATCCGCAATTCCATTAGGTTCCGTTGTGCTGTTATCAAAACCGTCGTCTAGACCATCATTATCAATATCAGTATTGGTAGGTGCTGTATCTGCAGAGTTATCTGCGTCTACATCATAAGCTTCAATGTAATCTGTTAAGCCATCATTATCAGAATCCAAATCTCTAAAATCTGGTTTATCCGTACCGTCTGAATTAGCCGGTTGATTAATTGAAACACCAGAACCTGCCGCAGTCTCGTAATTATCTGCAAGTCCGTTACCGTCACTATCTACACTAGGTAATACATATCCGGAAGTAGATTGCCATTCAATGTTATCAATAATACCATCATCATCACTGTCTAAATCTAAATAATCTGGGTTAGCATCTCCATCTGTATTTTCTGGAGTATTTGTAAAAGAACCACCGTTATCTATATCAAAAGCATCGTCAATACCATCGTTGTCAGAATCATTTCCTGTACTTTGAACTAAACTAGCATCAGATTGAGATTCAACGGTATCCGTGATTCCATCATTATCAGAATCAATATCTAAATAATTAGGACTTCCAGATCCATCACTATCTACAGGAATATTTGAAACCCCATTACCATCAGTGCCACCATCTTCAGCGCTATCAGGAATTCCATTTGTTCCAACATTACTTTCTCCCGCATCTATAGATCCATTTCCATCTAAATCTAGGCTACCATTTCCAGTTTCTACAATATCAGGTATACCATCATTATCACTATCTAAATCTAGATAATTAGGAACACCATCATTGTCAAAATCTGCAGTGCCTTCTACAACATCTGTTATACCATCATTATCATCGTCTTCATCTATATTATCTGTAATACCATCGCCATCATTATCTAAATTATAAGCTTTAGTAGTAGAAGCAGAATTAGAATTTCCTGCAGCGTCAGTTGTAGTAACACTACCTTCAATAATTAAATCTGCATCTTCTTGTAATTCAGAACCAGGAACATCAATACTAAAAACTCCTCCAGAATCTACAGCTCCAGTATAATCTGTACCGTTAATAGTTATAGTAACTGTATCTCCAGTATTAAAGTCTCCACTTACAGTACCAGTTATTGCAATATCATTTGCGGCTTCAGAAGCTGTAACAAGATTGTTTGCAGTAACATTATCTATTACTATTGTTGGTACTGGAATTGCATTATCTAACGTTATAGGATCATTATCTGTTGCTGGGTTAAGAGCCACATCTGTAACGTCTGCAGTAACAGTAATTGGTCCGTTAGTTAAACCAGAGATATCTGCATCCGTAGCAGTCCAAGAATTAGCTGTTACAGTAGCAGTTGTTGTTACAGTATTTGTACCGTCAGAAAAAGTTACGGTTACTGTTTGGTTATTTTCTACACCAGTAGTAGTACCAGAAATTGTAACATCATTATCTTCTGCTGCGTTTACAATATTATCACCTTCTATAGGTGTTGTAATGTCTATTGTAGGCAATGAGTTATCAAGTGTAATAGGGTCATTATCTGTAGCAGGGTTAAGGGCAACATCCGTAACATCTGCAGTAACAGTAATTGGTCCGTTAGTTAAACCAGAGATATCTGCATCCGTAGCAGTCCAAGAATTAGCTGTTACAGTAGCAGTTGTTGTTACGGTATTTGCACCATCAGAAAAAGTTACGGTTACGGTTTGGTTATCTTCTACACCAGTAGTAGTACCAGAAATGGTAACATCATTGTCTTCAGAATCACTCACTACGTTATCACCTTCAATTGGTGTTGTAATGTCTATTGTTGGTAATGAGTTGTCAAGTGTAATAGGGTCATTATCTGATGCAGTATTCCCTACTAAGTCTTCAACATCTGCAGTAACAGTAATTGGTCCGTTAGTTAAACCAGAGATATCTGCATCCGCAGCGGTCCAGGTATTACCAGTAACTGTAGCAGTTGTGGTAACTGTATTTGTACCGTCATTAAAAGTGATAGTTACAATTTGGTTATCCTCTACATCAGTAGTAGTACCAGAAATGGTAACATCATTATCTTCTGCTGCGTTTACCTTATTGTCACCTTCTATAGGTGTAGTAATGTCTATTGTAGGTATGGAGTTTTCAAGTATGACGGTTTCATTATCTGTCGCTGGGTTTAAAGCTACATCGGTAACATCAGCTGTTACAGTAATTGTTCCGTTATTTAATCCAGAAATATCTGCATCCGTAGCTGTCCAATTACCACCGCTAACCGTAGCAGTTGTAGTTACAGTATTAGTACCATCATTAAAAGTTACGGTTACAATTTGGTTGTCTTCTACACCAGTAGTAGTACCAGAAATGGTTACATCACCATCTTCTGCAGCATTTACCACATCATCCCCTTCAATAGGAGTTGTAATATCAATAGTTGGTGTAGTATTATCAAGGGTAATAGGATCATTATCCGTGGCTGGGTTAAGAGCCGCATCTGTAACATCTGCAGTAACAGTAATTGGTCCGTTAGTTAACCCAGAAATATCTGCATCTGTTGCGGTCCAATTACCACCACTAACCGTAGCAGTTGTGGTAACAGTATTGGTTCCATCAGAAAAAGTTATGGTTACAATTTGGTTATCTTCTACACCAGTAGTAGTACCAGAAATGGTAACATCATTATCCTCTGCTGCGTTTACATTATTGTCACCTTCTATAGGTGTAGTAATGTCTATTGTTGGCAATGAGTTGTCTAAAGTAATAGGGTCATTATCTGTAGCAGGATTACCGGCAATATCCTCAACATCAGCGGTTACAGTAATTGGTCCGTTAGTTAAACCAGAGATATCTGCATCCGTAGCTGTCCAAGTACCACCACTAACCGTAGCAGTTGTAGTTACAGTATTAGTACCGTCATCAAAAGTTACGGTTACAATTTGATTGTCTTCTATACCAGTAGTAGTACCAGAAATGGTCACATCATTATCTTCTGCTGCATTTACCACATCATCACCTTCTATGGGTGTAGTAATGTCTATTGTAGGAGGAGTTTTATTTCCTTTTAAGGTAATAATTAAATTAGCCGTGTCAGAATTTGACCCATCAGATAATCTGTATTGAAAAGTTTCAGTTAATGTTTGACCAATGAGTAAACCTGAAACTACAGGGTTACTAGTATCTGGAGTATAAGTATAACTACCATCACTATTTACAGTTATGGTACCATAGGTTCCTGTGTATACAATATTTACATTAGAAGCGTTCCCATCAATTTCAGTAATTTGTATGTCTGGATTATCTCCTTGCCAGTAAATATCAGATACACCTGCAATTTGAGCAGTAGGGTCTGCATCTGTAACATCTGGACCATAATTATATCCTAATCTTAATTGGTTTATAGGTTCATTAAAAAATACATTTACGTTACCGGTTGCATCACTTGGTATAGCGTTTCCTGTACCATAAAATGTGTTATTACCGGCATCAACAACACCACCAGTGGTAACAAAGGTGAAGTTAGATGCTGTACCGTTTAAAGAACCATTAATAGTAATTTGATCTTGCCAAGTTGTACCCTGTGAGTAATCTATATCTGTAATTAAAAAACCTAAATTAAATACAGGTTCAGAAAATGTTATAATTAACTCTGTATCTCCAACAGGATTTGTAGCTGCATCAATTTGATATAATAAATAGCCTGTATGCCCTCCATTAGTAGCTGTAGTTAAAACTATTTGATTGTTAACCGTACCTATAGATGAAGGGTCTGTAGATGTAAAACCAAGTTGTACACCACCAATTGTTTTCGATTTTCCGTTTACAGTTTCTCCGTTTGCAAATTGGTTTTCCCAAACTAAAGTTGCTAAACCTCTATCTACATAATCTGCTCCATCAACCCCAATGTCAGTTATTATATTACCTGAGACATCGTTTTCTACAACCACAGTTATTTCGTCTGTATTGTCTAGGGCTATAGGGTTATCATCAACACCGTTAATAGTAATTGTAAGTATGCCGTAATCAAATAAGCCTTCAGGGTTTCTTACCGTATACGAGACAATATCCTGCAGGGTTTCTCCATTTTTTAAGCCAGTAACAGATGAGTTGCTCTCATCTACATCATATGTATAATTACCATTTGCTTGTATAGTTACGCTACCATATAAAGTATTGTATGCAGATCCAACTTGTGTTGGGTATACATCAACCTCAGAAATAAAAGGACTATTTCCTTCATCAGGTGTGCCATCTGTTAAAACGTTACCTGTAACAGTACCTGTATTGCTAGCACTAATACTATTGGTATCATCATATGCAAAAGGTTGTGTGTAAACGTTAATTAATGTTTGTGACGAACTAGATTGAGAACTTGTATCTGTAACTTGTATGTCAACAGTTCTAAGCCCGTCAGTTTGTGAGCTAGATAAATTTCCATAATAAGTTCCTGCAATAAATGCTTCAAAAGATGTATTTGGTATTGGATTACCAAAGGATTCTGTTATTAAAAAAGTAGTGCCCGATGTTTGGGTTACTAAAATACTTGTACCTCCAAAATTGTAAGTTCTAGAAGGGTATGGAGGGGTTCCGTTTAAGTAAAAAAGAGTAAAACCACTACCATCATTAAAAGAAATTAATTCTTCATTTGGAAAGTCAACCACTCCCGATAAAGAAATGGTGGCACTCAAAATAGTACCTGCATCAGAAGTTAAAGTGGGAGAAATACTTATAGGGTACACATTTGATGTAGTAGGATCTACATTAAACTGATAATTGTTTCCGGGAGTATTTGAATTTAAATCTAATACAGGATTTGCATAGATTAGGTTTTCGCTAAAGAAAGTTGTTTTAGCCTTATTGTACGATTGTAGGTTAATTGGGATACAGAAGTAAAAAATCGCAAGAATTAGTATTTTACTTACAAGTGATTTTTTAGAGTTTGGTTGTAATTTTCTTCTCATAGATTTATTATTTTAAATGGGGAGCTTTAAATAATTGGTAATTATATGTGTAGAATATTATGTAGAGTTATGGTTTACATATAAATTAGTTTTTTAGAGTTTTTAAATATTGACAATTCTTCAATTAATTATAGTAATTATATTACAATATAGCAAATATATATACTGTTCATCCGATTTTTAATTGCTATTTCAATTATTGTTTTAAAGAAATTGTTAATTTTTTGTTATTTATTACATATAGTTAATTATAGTTATTATTTGTAACTTTAATTTGTTGCTTACTATAATACTTACGTAAAAAATTATTTTTGGTTTGATTTTAGCTTGTTTTTACTGCTAATGTATCTATGAACGATATATAATGTTAAGGTTGTTTTTTGAGTTCTAAAAGTTAAAGGAATATTAAAGTGTAGTTATTTGTATTGAAAAGTTAACGTACGTTCATATATTTGAATCTTGTTTTTTCTCGAAAAAGCAGGCCTCAATCAAAACAAGATCAAACTATTTTTTATGAAAAGGATTACAAAAAAAGAATTATTTTTTGAAAAGACACTTAAGTTAATAAGTGAAAAAGCCTTCAAGGCCAAAACAATGCGAGACCTTGCTCCCGAGTTGAATTTTGAAGTAGCAAATGTTTACAACTATATAGATTCTAAAGAAGCGTTATTAGAAGATTATTTGTTTAGTACCTTAGAAGAATTTGTTGTCTATTTGGATAATATTATGAATTCTTCGTACTCTCCGGTAGAAAAATTAAAGTTTGTAATTTCTAAGCACGTTCAGTATACACTTAACAAGCCATATGAGGTTTCTCTTTTTGTATATGAATGGCGTAATTTAAAAGGAGAGAAATTAGAAGAGTTTAAATTAAAAAGAAGCGGTTATATAAGTACTGTAAGTAATATAATTGATGAAGGTATCTCTGAAGGTTCTCTTCGTAAAATGGATGGTGAATTTGCAACTTTTATGGTAATATCTTCTATGCGTTGGTTGTTTAGTATGATTACCA
>NZ_ARZX01000038.1:0-9781 GCF_000568425.1 Cellulophaga geojensis KL-A | reverse complement strand
ACGATGGATTTGATGTTAATGATGAGATCAACGACAGGATCAGATGTTAACGATGGATTTGATGTTAATGATGAGATTAATGATCCAACAAACGATTTGCCAGATACAGACGGTACAGAAGATGTAAACTACAGAGATTTAGATGATGATGGTGATGGTATAAACACACCAGATGAAGATGCAGATGGCGATGGTGACCCAACTAATGATGATACAGACGGTGATGGTACACCAGACTATTTAGATCCTACAGATAATACACCTGGTACAGATACAGATGGTGACGGAGTTCCAGACACTGTAGATTTAGATGATGATAATGATGGTATTTTAGATACAGTAGAAGATGAAAATATTGATGGAGATAATGACCCGTTAACTAATCCTGCGGACACAGACGGAGATGGTATACCAAACCATTTAGATATAGATGCTGATGATGACGGTATTCCTGATAATGTAGAAGCGCAAACAACAGCTGGCTATATTGCTCCTAATAATGATGATGCTGCGACTTACTTAGCTAATGATGGTGTAAATAGTGCATACTTGGGTGGTTTAACACCAAACAATCACGATGGTGAGGATACACCAGATTATATTGACTTAGATAGTGATAATGATTCAGTTCCAGATAATAATGAAGGTAACGACTTTGATTTTGACGGAGTTCCAGATCAGCAATATACTACTATAGATACAGATGGTGATGGCTTAGATGATGGTTATGAAGGATCAGATGTTAACGATGGATTTGATGTTAATGATGAGATCAATGATCCAGCAAACGATTTACCAGATACAGACGGTACAGAAGATGTAAACTACAGAGATTTAGATGATGACGGTGATGGTATAAACACACCAGATGAAGATGCAGATGGCGATGGTGACCCAACTAATGATGATACAGACGGTGATGGTACACCAGATTATTTAGATAATATGGATGATAGCACGCCAGATGAAGATGCGGTAGTAGTTATGCAAATGGTTACACCAAACAGTGATGGTAAAAATGATTTCTTATGGATAGATAATGTAGACCTTGTTCCTAACAACTCATTAAAAATTTATAACAGATGGGGTATAGCAATTTTTGAAGCCAATGGATACAACAACATTAATAATGTTTTTGATGGTAAATCTAAAGGAAGATCTACAGTAAGAGCCGGTGAAGTTTTACCTTCTGGAGTATATTATTACATTTTCAACTACGAACAAAACGGAAAAGATAATACCGATAGTGGTTATCTATACGTAAGTAAATAACAATATTTAATATCATAAAATGATAAAAAGAAGCATTCTAGCAACAATTATATTAGTAATCCTTGTTTTAGATAGTGTTAGTGCACAACAAGATGCGCAATACACACAATATATGTTTAATACTTTAGCTGTAAACCCGGCATATGCAGGCTCTAGAGGGCAATTAAGTATAGCTGCATTATATAGGTCTCAATGGGTGGGTCTAGATGGTGCACCAAAAACTCAGACTATAAATTTACACTCTCCAATAAGGAACAGTAATTTAGGATATGGCGTGTCTATAGTTAATGACCAAATTGGAGATGGTGTTGTACAGGAAACATATATAGATGGTACAGTATCATACACATTAAAACTTGCCCAAGACAGAAAGCTGTCTTTTGGAGTTAAAGTAGGTGGTAACTTATTAAACTTAGATTTTGAAAAACTAAGAAAAATAGATGACGAAGTAGTAGAAACAGATAATATAGATAATAAATTTTCTCCAAATTTTGGGTTGGGTTTTTACTATCATACAAACAAGTTTTACTTAGGGGTATCTGCTCCTAATTTAGTAGAAACAGATCATTTTGATAATAGCAATAGAGACTCAGACGGTGTTCAGTTTTTATCTAAGGATAAGGTAAATTTATATGCTATAACAGGTTATGTTTTTGACCTAAATAATACATTAAAATTTAAACCAGCAGTACTAACTAAAGTAGTTAGTGGTGCACCACTTCAGGTAGATTTATCAGCAAACTTTATGTTTAACGAGAAATTTACATTTGGAGCAGCTTACAGATGGGATGCAGCTGTAAGTGCAATGGCTGGTTTTCAATTGTCAGACCAACTTATGCTAGGTTTAGCATATGATAAAGAGACAACAGAACTGGGAGGTACACAATTTAATGATGGCTCTTTTGAAGTATTTATGAGGTTTGAATTGGTTAGAGCTTTTGAAAAGCTAGTTTCACCTAGATTCTTCTAAAATTTAAAATTAAAAAAATGGTTAAGAAAATTATAGTTTTACTTGCTATACTGTTTTTTGCTGTTGGTAACATTAGTGCCCAAGAGAAATTAATAGAAAAGGCAAATAATAAATACAAAAGTTACGCTTTTAGTCCTGCAATAGATATTTACACTAAAGTTATAGAAAAGGGTTTTGTATCTGCAGAATTATTAGGCAAATTAGCTAACTCATATTATTTTAATGCAGATTATAAAAACGCATCCGTAATATATAAAAGATTAGTAACAGAGTTTGAGGCAGATGTTACAGCAGAACAATATTTTAAGTATGCACAAACGTTAAGAACCTTAGGTGAGTATGATGAATCTAATGCTATTTTAGAGAAGTTCTATGATGTTGCATCCTCTGGAGATAAAGCCTTATTTTCTAAAGATACAGTTGCTTCATCAGAAAAAATTAAAGCCAATACAGACAAATTCAAAATTTCAAAATTTAAGTACAATAGTGCGCATAATGAGTTTGCCCCAACCTTCTTTAAAGAAGGCTTACTTTTCTCATCAGATAGAGATACAGGAAATTTTGCAAAATATAGGCATACTTGGAACTCAAGAGACTTTTTAGATTTATACAAAGTAAACGTAGATAGTGTGTCTTTAGATAAGGTTGCAAAGTTAGATAAAAATGTAAACACAAGATATCATGAATCTACTTCTGCAATTACAAAAGACGGTACTACAATGTACTTTACCAGAAACAATTATAAAGATGGTAAAAGAGTAAAAGATAGTGATGGTGTAGTAAGATTAAAAATATTTAGGGCAGATTATGTAGATGGAATGTGGACAAATATTACAGAATTACCTTTTAATAGTGATAGTTATTCTGTAGCTCACCCTGCATTAAGTAGTGATGAAAAAACATTGTACTTTGCATCTAATATGCCAGGGACTCTTGGTCAGTCTGATATTTTTAGTGTTAGTATTAATGATGACAATACATTTGGAACACCTGTAAACCTTGGTAATAAAATAAATACAGAAGAAAGAGAAACGTTCCCTTATGTATCTAATGAAGATATTTTGTATTTTTCTTCAGATGGTCATTTAGGCCTTGGAGGCTTAGATATTTTTGCTACCAAAATAGCCAATAATAACTTTACAGGTTCTATTGTAAATGTTGGCGAGCCAGTAAATAGTAATATGGACGACTTTACGTTTATTTTTGATAGTGAAAATAGAAATGGATATTTTGCTTCTAACAGAAAAGGCGGTATAGGAGAAGATGATATTTATGCTCTTGTAGAAAATGAACCGTTAGTGTTAGATTGTGTACAGGAAATTACAGGAACAGTTAGAGATAAAATTTCTAACGAAATTTTGGTTGGAGCAGCAATAAAAGTTATAGATGAAAATAACGAAGAAATATCATCAACAATAATGAGATCTAAAGGTGTATACAATATTACATTAGATTGTAATCAAGGTAACTTTGTTAGAGCAGTTGTAGAAGGGTATGTGCCATCAGAAAAATATTTAAACAAATCTAATGGAGAGCCACAGGTTATTGATTTTTATTTAGAGAGAGATAAGGTAACTGCTGGGGCAGGAGACGATTTAGCAAAACTATTACAATTAAGTACTATTTATTTTGATTTAAATAAGTTTGATATTAGACCAGACGCAGAGATTGAAATACAAAAAGTAATAGTTGCAATGGAAAAATTTCCTAGTTTAAAAATTAAAGTGAACTCACATACAGACAGTAGAGGAAAAGATTCTTACAACTTATGGTTGTCTCAAAAAAGAGCAGAAGCCACAGTAAATTATATGGTATCTAAAGGTATTGATGCAAGTCGTTTGCAAGGAGAAGGCTTTGGAGAAACTAAACTTGTAAATAAGTGTGAAAATGGTGTGCCTTGTACAGTAAAAGAACATCAATTAAACAGAAGATCAGAATTCATTATTATAGAATAGATTAACTGCTAGTTAATTCCGAAGAAAGCCTTAACCTAAAAGTTAAGGCTTTTTTTTATTTCTTCTCACTTCATCTTTGTAGAGGTATACATTACATTAACTATTGTTCACAACAAATATTATACACGCTACTCTAAAGGTTATAATTTAGCAGATTGATAAGATGGGTGTGTTTACTTATAGCACATTCCCCAAATTAAACCCAATTCTTATTATGAAGTTGATTAATGTATTTTTTGTAATTGTTTTAATGTTTTTTACTTCTTTAGTAATAGGACAAGAAACGTATTTAGACCGGTTTAGTAATGTTTCATATTCCAATAATAACGGTAGTTCTAATTTTTCTACAAACTGGATTGAGACTGGAGACTCAAATAACGGGCCAACTAGTCAATATATTAGAATTAGTAGTAATCGTTTAGAGTTTTATTACATATGGCAAGAGACAATACGTAGATCGGTCAATTTAAATGGAGCAGCAACTGCTGTTCTTAGTTTTAATTGGCAAGCAATAAGCCTTACAAATGGGAGAAGTTTAGGAATACAAGTTTCTAATAATGGTGGTGCATCTTATACAACTATAGCAACCATAAACGGTAATAATAATGCAGGAACATTTAGTCAAGATATTTCAGGATTTATTTCAGCAACTACTACAGTTAGGTTTGCTAAGTCTGGTTCTAACTGGAACAATAATGATTATGCACTTATTGATAACTTTCAGATAACAGCTACATTTCCTGCCCCAATCCCAGTTATAGAGGTTAATGATGTAACTGTAGATGAAGATGGTGGTAATGCCATTTTTGCAGTAAGACATACAGGAACTAATGCAACAGCACCTTTTGCAGTAAATTACCAAACAGTAAATGGGTCTGCTACAAGTGGTAACGATTATACCGCTAC
Organism: Cellulophaga geojensis KL-A; assembly: GCF_000568425.1. Classification (NCBI taxonomy): domain Bacteria; kingdom Pseudomonadati; phylum Bacteroidota; class Flavobacteriia; order Flavobacteriales; family Flavobacteriaceae; genus Cellulophaga; species Cellulophaga geojensis. The sequence goes on along the minus strand of NZ_ARZX01000038.1, from coordinate 4,678 downwards.
TAATGGAGTATTAAATTTTAATGGTACAGCAGGAGATACGGAGACTATTACAGTCCCTATTTTAAATGATGGCACTATAGAGAATCCCGAAAATTTTACAATAGAGTTTATTTTGTCATCAGACCCACAAGTAGATATTACAGATACAGCAGAAGGTACAATTATAGATGATGATGCTCTAATTATGACAGATGGCGGTAGTGCAACAACTTGTAGTGATACTTTTTTTGATCCAGGAGGATTGTCTAACTATAGTAATAATGAAGATGCTACCTACACAATTTGCCCTGACACTGCGGATACCTATTTAAATGTAAACTTTACCAGTTTTGAAATTGTAACAGGTGATATTTTGTATGTATATGATGGTAATTCTACTAGCGCACCATTAATTGGTGAATATGATAGTGCAAATGTTCCTTCGTCTATTAATTCTTCAGCAGCTTCAGGTTGTTTAACGTTTAGGTTTGTTTCTAATGGTAGTTCAACAGGAGCAGGTTGGGAAGCAGCGATAAATTGTTTTCCAGATGGGCCAATTATAGTAATAGATGACATTTCTTTTGATGAAGATGTAGGTAATGCTGTTTTTACAGTTAGGTCTACAAGAGCTGCCCATGGTAGAAATATATTTTTATTAGGTTTTGTAGAAGAATCTTTTACGGTAGATTTTAGAACAGTAGACGGATCAGCTTTGGCGGGTAGTGATTATACTGCTTCAACAGGTACATTAACCTTTACGGGGGAACTTAATAATGTGCAAACCATTTCTGTGCCCATTGCAAATGATGGTACACCAGAGTTTGCAGAAAATTTTACAATAGAATTTACAAATGCAGAGGCAGAATATGCAACAGTTAATTATAATGATACGGGCACAGGAACAATAAACTCACAAATATTAGCAAATGATCCATTAACACTTTTTCAGGAGTTTGATGGCTATTATGATTATTCTACAACTGGTGGTACTTTAAGAACAGGAGCTAATGGTGTAGACCCATGTGCTGTTACAAATTCATCTTCTAATAGTTTAATTTCAGCCGTACCAGCATCAGCATCAGTAGAGAGAGCATATTTATATTGGTCACACTCAAGTACAGTTAGAGATCCTAATGTGACTTTTGAGGGACAAAATGTATCTGCAAATTTTTTATATCAAACATCTTTAGGGAACAGAAACTTTTTTGGATATGTAAGTGATGTAACTACCATTGTACAAGGTGTCTCAAATTTATCAACCAATGTTTTTGATTTTAGCGATTTAACTATAAATAACACAGGTGATTATTGTAATACATCTACTGTTTTAGGAGGTTGGGCATTGATGGTGTTTTATGAGGATAGATCATTACCAGCAGTAAATATAAACTTATACCAAGGTTTTGATGGTTTAAGTAATGATGGAACATCTTTTACATTAGATTCTTTTTATGCTATTTCTGGAACGGGAGCAAAAGCATCATTCTTATCTTGGGAAGGAGATCCAGATTTAAATGGATCTAGTTCTGGTTCTACAAATCCAGAGGAGCTTTCAATTACAAATCAAAGAAATCAAAATTTTGTGTTAACAGGAGATGGAGGACAAACAGGAAACAATTCATATAATTCTACTATTTATGATAATACAGTAGGTCCACCAGCATATAATAATGCCAATACGTACGGTGTAGATTTAGATACGTATGATATATCTTCATTTATACAACCTGCAGATAGCCAAGTTACAGCTAATGTAGATGTGGGTCAAGATTTTGTGATATCAGCAGCTGTAGTATTAAAGGTTCCTTCAAATTTAATAGCAGGTAGGGTTTTTGAAGACGTAAATTATCCAGGAGGAGAAGGTCGAGACCAAGTAACGTCAGGAGGAGTAGGGCTTTCAGGTGCTGTAGTAGAACTTTTTGATTCCTCAGGAACTTTTATACAAAGAAAAAATACAGAAGCCAATGGTAATTATTCTTTTGGAGGTATGGCAGACGGAGATTACTTTATTAAAGTAGTGAGTTCAACTGTTAGATCCTCTAGAGATAATGGTCCAAACTGTTCTTCTTGTTATCCGGTTCAAACGTACAGGTCTGAGGTAGAGTCGGGTGGTATTGTAGATATTTTAAATGAAGTAGGTGGGGCTAATCCATCAGCTTTTCAAGATGTTTCTTTAGGTGTTATAAATAATGCTCAAAGTGTATCTAAAGTAGAAGTAGCAGGTAATGGAGTTGTAGGTGTTAATTTTGGATTTAATTTTAATACCATAGTTAATACAAACGTAACAGGTCAAGGGTCATTACATCAATTTATAACTAATAGTAATACTTTAGGTGAAACAGGTTTGGATATTGAGTCAAATTCAATTTTTGATCCTGCAGCTACAGAAGATACTTCCATTTTTATGATTCCTATAACTGGTGATCCATTGGGAAGAATTGCAGATGCAAATTATACTAATGGTTATTTTAATATATCATTAGAAAATTCTAATACTTTTCCTGTTATTACAGGAACTAATACAAAAATAGATGGTCGTACACAAACAGCATATTCAGGAAATACTAATACAGGAACTTTAGGTTCTGGAGGTACAACAGTCGGATTACAAAATAGTGTGTTGCCAAATTACAATAGCCCAGAAATTCAGGTATACAGACCTGGTGGAGATGTGCTTAATTTAAATGGAACTAATGTTACTGTTTCTAATATTTCAGTCTATGCTAATAACAATGCAGGTGTTATTATTAGTGGAGGCCAAGGTACAGTTTCTCATTCACTTTTGGGTGTTAATGCTGTTGGTGCTAATGCAGGTAATATTGATTATGGTGTAGAAGTTACAGGAGGAGATGCTACAATAGATTCAAATTTTATAACAACAAACTCCAATGCAGGTATACAAATTAGGGGAGGTTCTTCTGTACTTGTTCAAAATAATCATTTAACAGAAAATGGAACAGGGGCTTGCTTTGATAATATATTTATTGATGGGGGAAATAATATAACAATTACGCAAAATTTAATAGAAAAAGCCGGAGCACTAGGTATTGAAGTTGAAGATGTAGACGATGTTGTTGTTTTAGAAAATACAATTAAAACCTCTGGACAGAATGGAGGGAATTGTAGTGGTGTAATTGAAAATGCAGGTATAAAAATTGATGGCAATAATGCCGCAATTACTAACAATATAATAACGTCTAATGGTGGTGCAGGTATAGTAATTGCAGGAGGTAATACTAGTGGAAATTTAATATCTAGGAATTCAATATTTGCTAACGGAACTACAAGTCCTGCTTTAGGTATAGACTTAGATGCAGGTAATGCTGTTGGTGATGGCGTAACTATTAATGATAACGGAGATGCAGATAGTGGGCCTAACGGTTTAGCTAACTTTGCAGTAATATCTAATGCATTTGTATCTGGATCTAACATTATAGTAGAGGGTTGGTCTAGACCAGGCGCTACCATAGAGTTGTTTTTAACAGATATTAATGAAGGAACTGCAAATACAGGAGACAATAGTTTAGGTATGGTTACAGATTATGGAGAAGGACAAGTGTTTATCGGTTCTATGGTAGAAGGTAGTTCGTCAGATCAATTTCCTAATACTTCTTCTTATTCAGATGATGATGGAAATAATGATACTACAAATAAATTTAGGTTTGTAATTCCAAAACCAGCATCTGTAACTGTTGGAAATTTTGTAACTACTACAGCAACAATTTCAAATTCTACTTCAGAGTTTTCTCCCTTTGTAGTGTTAAAAGTTTTTAATGCTATTACAAATAGAAATATTACGTACAGAATAAAAGGAAATTAAAATTGATAAAAGTTAATTTACAGATATAAAAACAAGATAAAGACTACTTAATTGTAGTCTTTTGTTTTTTTGTAATCCGTTTAAAATGGCATTGTTATCGATTAAAAACGTCTGTTCATAACCAATTTAACAAACATAATTATACTCCACATTGTTTTTATAGAAGTTAACCATACAAATAGGGCTATACACAACATTTATTTTCTAGCGGACTATCTAACGTTAATTTTGTAAAGTAAAGTTATGTATAAGTTACAATCAGATGTTTAAATGTATCAACTCAAAAAAAGTAGAGTAGAAGTACAAGCATCTTAACTTATTACAAAGAAATGAATAGAATAAAAAACCCCAGTATGAAGAAGATTTTACTACCGATGATGCTTTTAATATCATCAATTGCATTCTCACAAACTACCGTGACCTTAGAAGATCAATGTAATTGTGAGGTTTTAAGCGGTACAGATGTCACTGTAGCAGGTATGACCAGTCCTGCAGGAGCAGATTTAGGAGATGTATATGTAAACACAGATACTGGAGTAATTTACTTTTGGGATGGTAATTCTTGGGAGTTGACATCTACTGATGATCAGCAAATTCAAGATTTTAGTTTCGATTCAGATACAAACACATTGACACTTCAATTAGAAAATGGGGGAACTTCTAGTGTTGATTTGACGAGCTTACACATAGTTGAAACATTGACAACTATAATGGCAAACACTGATGGTACTTTCACATACAGAGATGAAGACGGAGTAGATACGGTTATCGATATTAAAGACCTAGAGACGTTAACAGTAGCAGCTTTAAATGCAGATAATACAAATATTGATTATACAGATGAGGATGGAAACACCACACAGTTAGACTTAACTGCAT
>NZ_ARZX01000037.1:0-11319 GCF_000568425.1 Cellulophaga geojensis KL-A | reverse complement strand
ATTACTAGGATTTGATCTTGGAATACGTGTAACCGTCAGTTACGGGATTAAAGTTAATAATTTTCGGTAAAGAATTGACGTTAGCAATTTCGAGTAGATTAGGACATAGTCTCCCGAACTGTCGGGACGACGTAATTGAGGTTATACAATGTTGGCATTAGTATTTTATTCCACATTGTCTTTTACAACTTTTGTTTTCGATAAAAAGTCGTGAATTCCGTTTTTCACAAATAGAAACGAAAGTCGGTCAAATGGAATTAGTCGGCAAAAAGTCCGAGTTATTATATCTCCGTCAGTCGGTTTTTCTCCGTTCATTTTCACAACTTTTGTTTTGGTTACAAACTTTCCAATTGTTTTTTGAAATTTAATTTCCATTATCGCATAGTAAGCTATAAAAGTTCCAAAAATTAAAATATAACCAATTAGTGAAATCATTCCTTGGTCAGTCGGTTGGACAAAAAGTCCGATTACAAAACTGATAATAAATGCTAAAACCAACCATACAATAAAGTCAATCAGTAAATTCACAAATCGAATTCCAGAACCAACAACATTTGAGTCAACTTTTTGTTTTTGTTCTTTTTCGGCTGTTGCTTTTTCTCGGATTTTTTCGAATTCAGATGTGTCTATATTCCGTTTTTCAACTTCCGCATCTGCTGCTTCGATTGCAGTCGTATTGTATCTTTCTCTTTCGACTGTTACAATCTTTATTAATTCTTCATCTGTCCTCTCGGACATTACTTTAGCAAATTCGTTTTCCATTAGTTTGATGGTAGTTTTATATTAATGCACAACTAGTTAGTAACCGCAATAATTACATTTTCCTACAATATAAAACCATTTTTTTAGTGCAATTACAGAAGTGTTTTAGTGAAAAGTTAATGAGTTTTTACTTTTTTTCACCACAGCACTTTGTTGGAATTTTGTTGTTTGGATATTTCAGGTGATAATTAATTACTTTTTATCTTGTTTAGTTTCTCTTTTGTAAGCTTAATATCTTCACGACCATTGATGTGATTAAAGACCATTATAAATTGATTTTCATTCATTCTTCCTGCTTTATATTCTTTAGTTATTAATGGTTTTATTTCATTCCAATATTGATCTGGCGCATGCCTTAAAATCATAGCTGGAAATTGAGGTCCAACACAATTAGTAATGTCATTTGGAAAGCCTCTTTTTTTAATAATATCAATTAATAATTTCGTATTTTTAATATCTAATACTTTTTGCAATTCCATAATAGAATCTTCTTGCTTTTCAGTAAAATTATTTTCATGTTTATTAGCAATGGCTCTGGCAATTTTTCCATATTTTAATTGTTTTTCCTCGGTAAAAGTTGCGTATTCTTTATCAGAAATACCATCTGCTTTTTGAATAGAATCTAAAATTTTAAAAAATGGATCAACCATCATTTGCCTGTACTTTTGGTCATCTTCATAACTTTTTAATACTAATTGACACAATTTGTCTTCGTCCTTGTAATTCTTTACTTTTTTATTACAATTAATCAAAATAAAGCTTAGAGCTATAATTACTATTTTACCTAGTTTCATATTTTTTTGTGGTGTTCTTGGTTTCAATGAATGCCAACTTGCTTGTGTAAGGAAAGTTGCGGGTTTAAGCATTAAAGTTATCAAATAATTACAGATAGAATATTCCGCTAGTCCCGACGCTTCGGGATTCGTAACTAGGCTAAAACTAGCAATGAATTATACACGGTGTTGCCCACAGTTATTTTTCCAATGTCCAATTAATAATAAAATTTAAAGGTTCTTTATCCATTTCGTAAAGTGATGAGCCAACTTTACCATTTCTATCAGTTAAATAATGATTGAGACTATCAAATTCTTTTATCTCAATATTAAAGTTTTTGAAAGATTTTAATAAATCGATTTCTTGCTCGTGATTAATAATTTTGTCTTTTGTTCCTGTAAGATATAAAGTTTTTATAGAAAGACCCTTGACTGTATCTTCTAAATTAGTTCTAGCCATTTCTACTAAAAAAGTGTCATCTAACAATACGATAAATTTCTTTTTAAATCCTTTTTCTCTGATATATTCTTTTATTTCTTTTTTAGTAGAATTAGGAGTGCTTTTACATATTACGTCTATATATCCTTTTAAAAATGACGTGATTTCTGTTTTGGTTTTTCCCTTGCGCATTACTTCTGGAATACTATTTTCATAATTCCTTTCAAATTGGTTAACTAGAAAAGCTCCATTTTTTATAATTGGAGTTTCTATTAAAATGACGAAATCTAAATCGTTATTAATAACATTAAGAGTCGCAATTCCACCAATGCTGTGTCCTATTATTCCAAATTTTTTATCGTGAAATTGTTTTTGTAAATTCTTTAATGCATAGCTTAAATCCATTGACAAATCTCCCACTAAATCAGAATAATTCCCTTCAGATTTCCCAACTCCACGTTCATCAAATCTGTAAACCGCAATATTATTTTTTAAAAATTCTTCAGCTAACACAAAATGAGAGTATCTTGTGTCTCGTCCGCTTCCAGGTACAATAATTACTATTTTTTCAAAAACTGTTTTTGGTGTTATTAAGGTTCCAGAAAGTTTTATATTTTCATTTGTGTTTTCAAAGTTAATTTCTTTAAAATCATAGTATTCTTTATTGCTAATTTCTTTTTCATAATCATAAATATTCTGTGAATTAACGATTGAAAAATAAAATAATAAAATAATCAATAAAGTTTTCTTCATAATTGTGGGTAACGGTTGAGCTATGAACAGTACAGGAGCAAACTAGCGTTTGCTTTCCGCCACGCACAAAGCGAAATCTTTTGGTTTTGTTTTTTCTTTTTTTGTGTCAAAGCGAAATCCCAAAGATTTCGCGACTTTATAAAAATACGCAGACTTTAGCGTTTAAGCTCGAAGCCCGTATTGTTTATAGGTTTTGTTATCTGCTGGCTTTTTACGTTTTCAAAGCTTCTAGTAAGTCAATTTTATCGGTGAAATGGGACAAGGCTAAATCCCCTGTTCCTTGTTTCCAACTGATATTTTCTAAAATACGAACAATATCGTATTCAGCATCTTTTTTTACAACTGAGCTAATTAGGGCTTTATTTTTACCAGTTTCTGAATCTTTTTCCATTAAAGGTTTTCTGTAATACCTTTCTTGATAATAATTGTTGTAAGCATTTACTATGTACACTTCAAGCCAAATTAATTGTCTTTCTGTTTCTTCATTTATCCTAATTTTAATTGTAGACAAAAATTCTTCTTGTACTTCTTGTATACTCAGACTTTTGCTTTTTAAATTCTCATAAAAATTATTGTGTCTTATTTTAATAAAGGTTAGAAAAATAAATATGTGAGGAATAACGTAACTATTTGTATTAAAACTGCGAAGAGCCAAACGGCAATGTGAAAATATTTTTTCTTGCTGCCTTAGTGGTACTTTGGCATTAGAAAAAAGTAATTTACAAGTTGCTAAAAAGTTTGCTTTATTTTCCTGTACCTCTCTATGCTTAAGTCTTTCTGGGGACTTGAAGAAATCATCAAATTTAAAATAGTCGTATAGATAATTATAAAAAACGTCTGCTTCGGGTTCTGGAATTGAATATTCAATATCAATAAATCGCCTCAAATATTCGTCTGCATCTAAATCTGCACTTCCATAAACGCCTTTAACTGCATTTCCAAGTTGTTCTTTATCGATTGATAAAACAAAAACTATGTTTGGAACAGAAAAGAAATGTTTTATTTGTTCTAGAATGGATACAGCATAATCGGGACGACATCTATCTAACTCGTCAATTATGAAAATTAAAGGTTTGCCTTTATTGGTGTTTGCTATAAATTCAGATAGGCTCAAACGGAAATCTGAAACACTTTTTTTCTTTTTCGCATACTCTATGACTTCATTTTCAAATACGTCAGAAAGTCCTTTTGTAACGCCTACAATAGCATCTTTTATTCCTTCTGTGTCAATATATCTGTCCGCAATAGCTTTTGCAATTATAGGAGCAATATTTTTTGTGAGTGAAGATGCTTTTTTTAAAGTTTTTTTGAACCCAGGTTCGGTCTTTGTGGTAGTAAGAGATTTTAACTCTCCCATCAACGCAGTTAATGGATTGTTTTCGAAATCATTCTCCCAAGCATTAAAGTATAAGGTTTGATATTCATTATTTTTCAAATCTTGCTCCCACATTTTGACAAAAGTCGTTTTTCCAGCTCCCCATTTATTATTTAAAGCAAGAACAAATCCATTTGAATATGATTGGATTATATTAGTTAAAATTTTAGAATATTTTTCTCTGTCCAGTTTGCAATTAGCAAAAGGATTTTCCTCTTCTATCTCAATTTGTGAGTGTTTAATGTCCATTCATTTTTTTTTTGGAGCTTGCAGATAACTAGTAAATAAACTCAATGTATTGCGTTTACCCAGCCATATTGGTGGTATAAACACAATAATTACATTTTCCTACAATATAGAAACATTTTTTGTAGTACAATTACGGAAATGTGTAATTGGGTTAAAAAAGAGTATAAATGGCACAAAAAAACCCATAACATACAGTTACGGGTTTTAGTTTGTTTTTAGTAGCAGTCCATTAAAATATAACCTTTGTTTTGGTAGTAACTCAGTGGCTTTTTTAGGTGGTTTTTACAAATGGTATCTAAAACCTTTGTAACCTCTTTTTGCATACCTATAGAGCCGCAAATTAAAATATAACCTTTGCTTTTTATAAGTTGGGCAACTTCTTTACCGTTTGCCGCTAACAGGTTTTGCACGTATATTTTTTGGGCTTGTTCTCTAGACAATGCCAAATGTAAAGAGGTTAGGTTACCTGCTTGTTGCTGTGTTTCTAATTGGTTTTTGTACAGCTCAAAAGATGCTGCTGTACGCCCACCCCAATACAGGTGTAATTTTTTGTGTGCAGTGTTTTGGCGTATCATCCCTAAATAAGGGCCAATACCTGTACCAGTTGCTATTAACAGGGCTTCTTTTGCTTTTTTAGGCAAATGAAATGCTTTGTTTTTTACTATACCACAGCTTATTTTGTTGCCCACAGCAAGGTTTTGTAGCCTATTAGACACACTGCCTTTTTGATGACGTTTAACGCTTATAACAAGCTCGTTTTTATTCCACTTACCAATGGAGTACAAACGTTCTCTCTGGTCTTTTTCGCCCAAAATAGAGAGTAAATCTCCGGAGGTAAACTTTACTTTTTCTACTGGTTTTAGGTATATACAAAAAGTATCGTCCGGATTATTTTCTGCCTTGGTGTGTTTGGTTACAGTAAAAGCATAGGTTTTACGTTTCTTTTTACTACCAATAGCTTTTGGTAAACTTATGTTTAAATTTTCTTGCTTGCTCCACGCTAACAACCACTGATTAAAAGATTCTAAACTTTGGTTGTTTATGGTAAACACATCTGCCAAACGATTATTGTTTGGGTGCGCTTGTAACATAGTATCTACATCATAAGCAAACTTGCAATAGTCTGGGTATGCTAATGATCCAAAACCTACAACCGAGTAGTTAAACTTTGCGCCTTGTTGGTGCGTATTTAAAAGTGCTTTAAACTTTTTAGCATTTGTTGGCGCTTCTCCTGTGCCATAAGTAGAGGTCATTACCACCAAATGCTGCATATTTTTATAGCTTTTGTAACTGTTTAGTTCTGCCAAATATGCTTTTTTACCCAAACGTAGTAACTCTGAGTATAATGCGTTGGCAAAATAAAAGGTGTTTCCGTTTTCAGACCCAATAAGAATTACATAATCGCAATTGTCTTTTTTATACTTGTTTTTTATTCTAGATTTTCTGCGTTTTAGTGTAATGCTAAAGCCAGAATACATAAAAAATAAAATACCAATAGAGGCTAATAACAAAACTATACTCCATACTATACTCCCCTGCCCTGTATGAAAAAGTGTACTGTAATAAGTTAATATTACATAAAACGGATAGTTAACCTGACTAACTATATCTCCATTAAATTGGTTTATTAAATACTCTTTATTTGTTAACTGCACTAAAAAGTAACTCTCTGGAAAAGGTGCAAAAGGGTACTCTATTTTACGAACTTCTGATAATTTTATATTTTTAAAAACCTTAAACTCAGATACAGGAATAACTGGTTCTTCTGCAAACAAGGTATCTTCTTGGTGTACAATTTTTGCAGACGGTATTATAGAAAACTGTTCTAAAGACAAATACACGCCTGTTAGCGTTACTATTAAAATAGGAATAAGCAACCATTTACCAAAAACCGTATGGTAATACGGATTAAAACTTTCTTTAACTATTGGTTTAAAAAAACCTTTAACACCACCTTGCTTTTTTAAGATCAAAAAAATACCGCTAATACTTATTAAACAAAGTAATAATGAAGACAAGCCTACAAAAAACCTACCAATGCCTTTTAAAAATAAAGAACGGTGTAAGGTAGTTGCAAATTTAAACACAGGGCTAGTTTCTTTAGGTGTACCTAAACTATCTCCTGTTTTAGGGTCTATATATATTATTTTATCTGCACCATCTTTGGTAATAACAGATGCCGTAACCCAGCTATTTTTATCTATTTCTACAGAAATAACCTCTGCATACTTTTGCTGTAGTGTATGTGTAAATTCTGCAACAGTAATTTGGTCTAAATCGCCTGTAGTGTATGGCTGTATACGATTGCTAATTGGCTCTAACGCTAAAACAGAACCTGTTACGGCTGCCAATAAAATAAAAATAGAAGAAGATACAGCCAACACAAGGTGACTGTATCTCCATACTGATAATGTCATAAATTAATTATTTCTGTGGTAACATACGTATGTAACGAATGTAACCAGTACCATCTACTTTGCTATTTACGCTTGCAGAAGTAAGCTCAAAAGTTACATCGTCCTCAACATATTTTTGATCTTCTACAGCAGTTTCAAACCTAATTTTATAGCCACTGTCTATTTTATCGTCATCAATTTTAATAACTTTTATAGCACGTTCACCACCACTAATTGTAGCACCTGTTATGGCATCTATACTTGGTTTCTTATTTTCAAAAAAGTTGTACCATTTGGTTAAATCATGGTACCACTCTGGGTCATCACCCAAAACATTTAATGTCTCTACGTATTTACCTTCTGCATCTAATAAAGATACCACAACGTAAGCACCTTCACCCTCATAATTTTTTAACTGAATCATACATTTGTATTGGCTAGTTTTAGGAGCCGTTGTAAAAGCTGCCATAGTAAACAAACCTACTATTGCTATAATTACTACTTTAAATTTCATTTTCTATTATTTTAAAAATTCAATTTTATTTTTATTCAAAAGTTCGTTTTCAGAAGCTAAGTCATAAACCGTTTCTTCAAACTCTGTTACAGCGTCTTTTTTAGCTCCAACACTAATTAAATACTTAATTAAGTCTACATTATTAGTTGTCATAGCAGCCAAATGTAAAGGTGTTAATCCGTTTGCATTTTTAGCATTTACATCAATATTTAATGGTGCTATTTTAGCTAATAAGTCTTTATTATTTTTAGCTACAGCCAAGTGTAAAATATTGTTTTTACCCTCTTGTACGTGTGTCATATTTAAACCTTTAGCTGTTAACAAGTTCCATTTTTCTGTAAACGCTTTTTTGTTTCTTTTAGAGTAAGAGTTAACCAAGTAGTATGCCAAATTGTTTCCTTTTGTATCTACCACATCAATAGCAGCTCCTTTGTTTATTAAATAAGTAACAACATCTGCACTATTATATGCTACCGCATTAGTTAATGCTGTTTTGCCATCTTTATTTTTAGCATCTAAATTTTTAACTCCAAAAAACTTTACAACCTCTAAACTGTTACGCCCAGCAGCATTCATTAACGGAGTATTTCCTTTAGCATCAGCTTTTGTTGTAGTAACACCTTTGTTTATAAAGTAATTAAAAATAGCATTGTCTTTATTTCTGCTAGCCAAATTATGTATTGGTGTAACACCATTATTATCTGTAACATTTGGGTTTATACCTAAACCTTCTAAATACTTAAAAAACGCTAAGCTATTACCAGGGCCTCTACCACCTTCTGACGCTACTAAAATAGCATTGCTACCATCTGCATTAGTATCTTTATAAGCAACTCCTTTTTTAACCAACTGTGCTATAATTGTTTGGTTACCAGAACGTGCTGCATAATCTACAGCATTGTGTCCATCCTTATCTGTGTGGTTTAAGTCTAACCCTTTTTCTAAAAAGTAGTTTAAATCTTTAAGGTCTTTAGCACCACCAACTAATTTTAAAATAGCGTTGGCACCTTTAGGCGTAGTTTCTGTTATTTTAGCACCGTTTGCCAATAACAAATCGTATAATTCTGGATTAGTTTGTCCGCCACCAGCAGCAAAAAGTAATACAGAACTTCCTTTATCATCTACAACATCTGTTTTTGCACCTAGCTTAATTAGCTTTTTCATTAATGATAAATTACCCTTCATAGCTGCCCAAAAAAGGTAAGTACGTCCGTCATGGGTAACCTTATTTACGTCATTACCTTTTAAACTTAACAAGTAGTCTACAACCTCTGTAGATGCATTTGCTAAAATAGCATTTGTAGTAGCATCAAAATTATTAGAGCTTAATGCAGTTGCACTGTTACCTGCAGCTTCTTTTGCTTGTATATCTTTAACTGTAGTATTTGGCTTAAAAAAACCACGAGACCAAAAAACATTTGCGTCTTGTGCGGCAATAGTACCTACAAACAGTAGTAAAACAAGTGTTGTTATTTTTTTCATAATAAAGTGTATTTATAATAAATAAAGCTTATTTGTTTATTTAGACTTAGTATTGATAAAGCGCAAATATAAGAACTATTTTTATTTAGAATGATTAAAAATAGATTTTTTATTTAACAATTTTACAAGGAAGATTACAGCAGTTAAGTACACTATAACTTTTAAGTGTTTACATTTGTATGCAACCAACAGCTACTACAAAATTAAATTACTATACCTATGCACATTGAAGACTTGCCTGGCAACTATGCTATTATGGGAAACAACCAAAATGCCGAAAAAACAACTTACAAAGGCACGTTAGTTTTAGCTTTAGATACAAATAAGCGTATAAAAGCAAAATGGTTAATAGGTAATGAACAATACCAACTAGGTACAGGCTTTTTTAAAGACAATATTTTAGTAATTAATTTTAATTATAAAGGCGAAGATAATGCTACGTACAAGGGTGTTGTGGTATATAAATGTATTAGCAAAGATATTTTAGACGGCTTTTGGTCTGAAAAACACGGAGACCCAAATTACTTAGGAGAAGAACGTTGCTTTAGATTAAAAGAAGAACAAGAATTGGTGAATTAGTATCCTTTGGTTTTTAACTTTAGTGTTTTCTTAATTTTTAGAAATACTAAATTCTATAATTTTTAATGACTCAATTGTAGATGTTATCTTGACTAAAACAAATTAGAGTTGAAACTAAAAAAAGTATTAATGTTAGATTTTTCATTTTGTACAGTTTTCGTTAGAGTTATTGGTTATGTAGCTCGAAATTGATTTATTAATTCTGTCTCTATTTTTTGGTCTGTTTTCTTCTATCCATATTGTTGCATATCCTAATTCTTTAAAAAATAGATTTAACTTTCAGATAAGTGAATAGAAGAGACTATTTGCCAGCTTCCATTTTTCTTTTCTAAGCTAAATAAACTTGTGTAACCAGCGAGTTCATGAGTATAAGACCCAAAAATTAATATGGCTTTATTTAACTTTTCATTAAAATGTATATCAGAAACATAAACTATGCCCATTACGTTATATTTCTTTTTTATCTCTTGTATTTTTAAATTACCCTCCTTTTTTAGTACTGCAATTTTATTACCTTTAATATCCTCTAAGTTTGATAAACTTAAATTTTTTGATGAAAATATGTGAGAAGGATTGAGTTGTATATTTTTATATTCTTGCGCTGTAAAAACCTCCTCATTTTTAACATTATCAGTTGCTTTAAAAAACGAAATCAGATAATTGTTTTCAAGAAATTGTTTATCTGTTAATTGTTTTTTAGGGTATTCAATTTTTGAACTACTATCAACTGGCGGTAACGGAACAGGAAAATTTTTTAATTCATTGTTATATAACAACTTAACGATAGACACACTTTCCAACTCAAGGGTAGTTTCTTTATTCTGACAAGAAACATAAAGATTAGTAACTACACTTATTAAGAGTACCAATTTTATCTTTTTCATAGTTTGATATACGTTAACCATATAGCTTAATTTTTTATGCCTGTCTGTGACTTTTAGCATCAGGCTGGTTTTTTTCCAGGTTAAACCAAAATCACAAAGGTTTTGCACTCTTCATAAAAATTTATAAACTTAACAATTAAGCTCTAAGCCTATATTGTATATAGATTTTGTTATGGATTGTATTTCAATGTATTTTGCAATAAATAGAAACCTCCCCTTTATTCGCTTTAAAAGGATCAAACTTAATTGGAACATTGATGTTTCCATAATAATCAACATTCCATTCATCCTTAAAAGCACCTATGTACTTTTTCTCAACACCACTAAAATTTATCCTAATTGTATCATTTGACACTCCTTTAATCTGTAAGTATGCATTGGAATATGGTGCAAGCCAACCATTTTGGTTTGGCACTAAAGTGTCGTATTTAGGCTTAGAAAAATCCGTTATTTTAACTTTTACACTTTTCTCAAAACAAGAAGTTAAAATAAGTAGAAAGCAGAGGATAATTAATTTATTTTTCATTCTATTGATTAGTTCTTACTAATTGTAAACTGTATGTTGCAAAACAATCATTCGAGTTAAGGTTGTATTTATTCTATATAGTATTCCCATTTTACTTTATATTTTACTATTGTTGAGTCACTAATTTTCTCAACTAAATAAAGGTTAGGGAATACTTTATATGGGTACAAAGGATTTGTTCTGTTAACGTCTTTTTTGAGTGTACTCAAATCTGACATTTTTACATTTTTTAAATATTCAATTTTACAAGTGTCGATTTCTTTTTTATCAGAATAAAACATCTCTTTACAAATATAAAAAGTTATATTTCCATTTTTCTTTACCCCTTTAGAGTAATATGGTTCTGCAATTATTTTTCCATTAACTTCAATCGAATATGTTTTTTTGCTTGTTGCATCAAAGTGCAAATATTTTTTTTGTTGTAACTTTTTTTGTGAAAAACAAAAGTGTGATATAAAAACCATAATAATTAGTATATTTTTCATTCTGTACAGTTTTCGTTAGAGTTATTGGTTGTGTAACCCTAAATTACTTTATTAATTCTGTTTCTTGCGGCTTTAGACAAACTAGTCCAAGTATGAATATTT
>NZ_ARZX01000036.1:0-12111 GCF_000568425.1 Cellulophaga geojensis KL-A | reverse complement strand
TTTCTGATAAAACACTAACATTTGTACGCATATTTACCGTACTTCTTTTTCCGTCTAATAAAGACTCAGCTACAAAACCGGTACGTGTTTGTGTTACTAACTTGTGTAATCCTGGCTTACCAGAAATTGATAAAATTTTATCTAAACTCATATTTTACTTTATATCTATTACAAATATTATATTTTTTATAGCGATAAAAAAGAAAACTATCTTCCTTTTTTCATTTCAGGAAAACGCATTCTGTATTCTACTCTAATTTTTCCTTTAGAAATGTTTCCTAACTTACTCTTAAGCAATCTTTTCTTTAATGAAGATAGCTTATCTGTAAACAAAATACCTTCAATATGATCATACTCATGTTGTATAACTCTTGCCAACAAACCGTTATACTCCTCAGTATGTTCTTTAAAGTTTTCATCTAAATAAGTAATTTTTATATTTTCCTTTCTAGATACATCTTCTCTAATGTCTGGTATGCTTAAACATCCTTCATTAAAAGCCCATTCTTCTCCTGTTTCTTCAATAATTTTAGCATTAATAAATGCTTTTTTAAAACCATTTAAAGCTTTTTGTTCTTCTGCAGATAAATCTTCATCATCAGAAAAAGGAGTTGTGTCTACTAAAAATATTCGCAAAGGCAAACCAACTTGTGGTGCTGCTAAACCAACTCCGCTTGCATTATACATAGTCTCCCACATATTTTCTAAAAGCTCCTTTAGTTTAGGATGGTCTTGGTTTATGTCTTTTGCTTTTTTTCTTAGCACAGGATCACCGTATGCTGTAATTGGTAAAATCATATTATCACTTAATTTTTATACGTTGTTCTATTAACAACTAAAATTTTAATTTCTACTTAAATAAGACTGTAAAATAATTGTTGCACTAATCTCATCTACAAGTGCTTTATTTTTACGCTGTTTTTTATTTAACCCACTATCTATCATCGTCTTAAATGCCATTTTAGATGTAAAACGTTCATCTTCTCTTTCTATAATCATATTAGGAAAAACAGCTGTAAGTTTTTCTAAAAAAGGAACAATTAACACTTCTGACTCAGACGCTGTATTATTCATTTGTTTAGGCTCTCCTACTATAATTTTATCTACCTTTTCTTTTGCTATGTAATCTTTTAAAAATGTTATTAGCTCTTTAGTTGCTACGGTTGTTAAACCAGATGCTATTATCTGCAACTCATCTGTTACAGCTATGCCTGTACGCACTTTTCCAAAATCTATAGCTAGTAATCTACCCAAACTGTTTTTTTTGGCAAAAATAATATATAAATTGTTATATGTTTACATTTGATTAAATTATTAAGCCTCACCTATTATCTTTGCTAAAATTGATTTTACAAAAAAATGACAGAATTACAAAAAACTATAGAAGCTGCTTGGGATAACCGAGATTTATTAAAAGAAACAGCTACACAGGACGCCATTAGAGAAGTTATTAGCCTAATTGATAATGGTAAACTTAGATGTGCAGAGCCTAAAGGAGATGATTGGCAAATAAACGAATGGGTTAAAAAAGCTGTTGTTCTTTATTTCCCTATTCAGAATATGGAAACTTTAGAAGCTGGTATTTTTGAATACCATGATAAAATGCCTTTAAAAAGAGGTTATAAAGAAAAAGGAATACGTGTAGTACCTAATGCTGTTGCAAGACACGGTGCCTACATTTCTCCTGGTACTATATTAATGCCTAGTTACGTAAATATTGGTGCTTATGTAGATGAAGGTACAATGGTAGATACATGGGCTACAGTTGGTAGTTGTGCGCAAATTGGGAAAAATGTACACCTTAGTGGTGGTGTTGGTATTGGTGGTGTTTTAGAACCATTACAAGCATCTCCGGTAATTATAGAAGACGGAGCTTTTATAGGTTCTAGATGTATAGTTGTAGAAGGTGTAAGGGTAGAAAAAGAAGCTGTTTTAGGTGCTAATGTTGTATTAACAATGAGTACTAAAATTATAGATGTGACTGGTGATACACCTGTAGAAATGAAAGGTAGAGTACCTGCACGTTCTGTAGTTATACCAGGTAGTTACACTAAAAAATTTGCTGCTGGCGAATACAATGTACCTTGTGCTTTAATTATTGGTAAACGTAAAGAAAGTACCAATAAAAAAACATCTTTAAATGATGCTTTAAGAGAGTATGATGTTGCTGTTTAGTATATTATATATTGCATAAACACAAAGCCCACAATTGTAATTGTGGGCTTTGTGTTTATGTAAAGTAAATTACTCTTTATTAATTCCAAACTTAGTTGTTTTGTGCTTTAAATTACGTGTTTCTTTTCTAATATCGTTATTTATTTTCCAGCTTTCTTTATTTGCATAACCTCTAGGATGATCCAAGTGTATAACGATAGCACTGTACCTTATTTGCTTCGTTTTTACCCCTAAATTTACTAAGCGCTCACCTAATTCTCTATCTTGACCGCCATACTGCATACGTTCATCAAAACCATTAACGGCTAAAATATCCTTTTTCCAACCAGAAGAATTGTGTCCGTTCCATGTAGCTTTGGTAGTAGTAACTGTATTTAAAAATTTAGCTCCAAAACCAGTAAACCTTAATTTATTATTTTTAAAAGACGCATTTAGTCCATGTTTTTTTAACCATGAAATTGAAAAACATGTATTTGTTTCTATATCTTCTTTAGAAATTAATTCTGATATATTCATAGGAAGCTTAAAATAACCCCCAGATAAAAAATATCCTTCTTCTTTATAATTATTGTGAATTTCTACAAAGTCTTTTCTTGGTATACAATCTCCATCAGACATTATAATATATGGAGCTCTAGTTTCTACAATTGCTTTATTTAATATTTGAGATTTTTGGAAGCCATTATCTTTATGCCAAACGTGAGTTATACTATAATTTACAACTTTTTTTAACTCTTCTATAGCTGTTTTAGTTTCTTCTCTAGAACCGTCATCCGCAATAACAACTTCAAAATTATTTATTGTTTGTGTGTTATAACCCCAAAGTACTTTTTTTAACCACTCTACAGAATTGTATGTACTTATTATAACGGAAATGTCTGGTGCTTTCATATAAAATTAAAAATGATAACAAAAGTACTAAGGATTATTTTAATAATCTTTACTTTTGAAAAACAATACTAAATAGAAAAATGATATTAAGAAAATTTTGGGTAAAACTCATTAAAACATTTAAATTTTTGCCTCAAAAATTTTATGTTAAGCATTACTATGAGTATTATACAGGTAAAAAATTAGATTATAACAACCCAATAGAATTTAATCAAAAATTATCATGGTATAAAGTATTTTACAGAAATCCTCTATTACCAAAATTAGTAGACAAATACGCTGTAAGAGAATTTGTAGAAGAAAAGATAGGCAAACAATACTTAAATGATTGTATAGGAGTTTATAATTCTCCAAAAGAAATTGACTGGGACAAATTACCAGAAAAATTTGTGATTAAAGGTGTTCACGGATGTAATTTTAATTTGGTTGTAACAGACAAATCTAAAGTGAATAAAACCAAGGCTAACTTAAAAATGTATAAATGGTTAAACAAAAACCAATACTATAGAGGAGGGTTGGAATGGGCATATAAAAATGTAAAACCAAGGTTAATTATTGAACAGTTTATGCAAGATGAAATAACTAATGATTTAATAGATTATAAGTTTTATTGTTTTGACGGTGAACCAAAATTTTTAATTGCTCAGTCTGATACTTTAGGAAAATATTTTTACAGTTTAAATTGGGAAGAAATGCCATTTGGTTGGAAGAAGAAAGACCCAAATAAAATTAATAAGCCCACTAATTTTAATGAACTTATTGATTTGTCCAAAAAACTATCTGAAGGATTTCCTTTTGTAAGAGTTGATTTTTACTCAGTAAATGGTTCATCTGTGTTTGGAGAAATGACATTTTACCCTACAGATGCTCGAAAAGAATTTTATCCAGAAAAATATAATAAAATTGTTGGTGATTACTTTAAGCTTCCACTAATTTAAATTAACATTATTCTAATAATCTTACTTAACCAAAATATAAATGAAAGTATTTAAAGAGTTACCCCATTCTATATACCATACTTGCAAGTATAGATTAAAATCACAAAAAAAATTAGTACAGCATAAAGATAGCATCCCTGTAATAGTCTCTTTAACTTCTATACCAACTAGGTTAAATAATTTAGATTTGGTTATCAAAAGTATTTTAAATCAGACAGTCTTACCAGAAAAAATAATTTTATGGTTAAATGATTCATTAAAAAATAATTTACCAAAAAAACTTGTTAAGTTAGAGTCTAAAATATTTCAAATTAAATATTCTAAATTAACTTGCTCGCACAGAAAACTAATACACACTTTAGAAGAAAACCCTTCTTCTATAATTGTAACTTGTGATGATGACCAAATGTATCATAACAATTGGTTAAAATTACTATACCAAGAACATTTAAAGCATAAATATTGCATTATTGCTCATAGAGCTACCCAAATAAAAATGAATGAAAATGGCAGCTACTTGCCATTTATTAAGTGGAGAACTCGAGAAGAAACTAATTTACATAACCCTTACTTACCTATAGGATCTTGGGGAGTATTATACCCTCCTAACTCTATGCCCAATACAATATTTAATAAAAACTTATTTTTAAAACTAGCACCTAAAGCAGATGACTTATGGTTTAAAGGAATGTCTTTATTAAACAACACAATAACTAAAGAATCTAGTTTTAAGCCTAAACTACCTATACCAATTATGGGAAGTCAAAAAGTATCTCTTAAAGAAGAAAATGTTAAAAAGAAAAAAAATGAGACTCAGTGGCAAGCACTATCTGACCATTTTGACTTAGTTTCAATTTTAAAAAAACAAAAAAGGTAAGTTATTTCTGAAAAAAAGCAGAAAAAATTTAACAATCTAAATAAAATAATTTATGTTGCTAACTTATTTAAGTTTTATGCATCTATTACTTAAAACAATACATTAATACCCTAAATTATTAAAGAACTTAAAATGAAAATAGTAATACTTGCTGCTGGTATAGGATCTAGATTGGGAAACCCTTTTCCTAAGCCACTTACTAAACTAAATAATGGCAAAAGTATCATGCAAATGCAGATAGAGAATCTGTCTAAAGTTTTTAATATCAATGACGTGAGTGTTGTTGTTGGTTTTAAAAAAGATTTAATTATGGAACGGTTTCCTGAATTAAACTATATTTACAATCCTTTTTTTGACTGTACAAACACATCAAAAAGTTTATTAAGAGCATTGCTAAAAAATACTAATCAATCTGTACTATGGTTAAATGGTGATGTTGTTTTTGATGAAACTCTTTTAAATACTTTATTACCTATAATAAAAACCGACAATTCTTTTGTTGCTGTTAATACTAATAGTGTTGCAGACGAAGAAATAAAATATACATTAAAAGATAATTTTATCTTTGAGCTTTCTAAGTCTGTAAAAAATGGTCTTGGTGAAGCTGTAGGCATAAATTATATAGCAAAAAAAGATATCCAATCATTCATTAAGAGACTGGAAGAATGTGATGATAATGATTACTTTGAAAAAGGGCTTGAATTAGCAATTGAAAAAGACAATATAGCATTATCTGCTGTTGATATTTCTAAGCATAACTGTATGGAGGTAGATTTTAAAGAAGATTTAGTGAATGCCAACAATTTATTTTATAAATGAAAGTAATTTTATTTTGTCAAAATGCATATGCCTTTGGAATCCTAAATCCAATTAAGAATTTATTGATTGAAAAAGGAGATGATTTTTTATGGTACATTGACTCTAAACTTACCCAAAAATTCCCTTATAAAACAGATAATTACACCACTAGAATAGTAGACTTACAACTTTACAAAAGCGATATTATATTTTCACCAGGAAATGAAGTTCCTTATTATATACAAGGAGTTAAAGTACAAATATTTCATGGCTTGGCAGGAGAAAAAAAAGGTCATTTTAAAATAAGACATTATTTTGATTTGTACTTAACCCAAGGACCGTATTTTACAAAAAAATTTTTAGAGTTTAAGCGTAAATATAAAAACTTTGAAGTTGTAGAAACTGGGTGGCCTAAATTAGATATCTACTATTCTGAAAAAAATAAATATGATACAGAAAAAAGTGAATTGTTAAAAAGTTATAACGCTAAAAAAATAATTCTTTATGCGCCTACTTTTTCACCTAGTCTTACTTCTGCTCCTTTTTTGGTAAATGAAATTAAATCTGCAGCTAAAAATACTAATTATTTAATACTTATTAAATTTCATGATTTAATGAGTAAAGACTTAATAAACACATACAAGGTTATTTCAAAAGAAAATGCGAACGTTATTTTTATAGAAGACAATAATATTATAAAATATTTACTGTTATCAGACTTAATGGTGAGTGATACTTCTTCTGTTATTTATGAGTTTTTATTACTAAATAAACCTGTTATAACCTATAAAAACATAAATAAAACTATATACTGGGATAATTCTACAAATTATAATAATCTACAAGAAAAAATAATCACTAATCTTGAAAACGACCCATTTTCTAGTCAAAGAAAATATATTCAAGATGAATACCACCCATACTCAGATGGTAAATCTGCAGAGCGTATGTTAAATGCTGCTAAAAAATTTGTTCATAACAACGGTGTGCCTGCCAAGCGTAAACTTCCTATAGACAGAGCTCTTAAAATTAATTCTATTTTTGGAAAACCAATAAAAAATACCTTTAATGGTCGCAAGTCTGAAAAATTAAGTGCCTTATTAATCACATACAACGAAATTAGAAATATAGACGCTGTTATTGAGAATTTAAAATTTGCTGATGAAATTATAATTGTAGACTCGTATAGTACAGACGGAACAGTTGAAGCTATAAAAAAACACCCAAAAGTTTCTTTAATTCAAAGAGCATTTAAAAACTATTCTGACCAAAAAGCCTATGCTCTTAGTCTAGCTCAAAATAAATGGGTTTTATTTATTGATGCTGATGAAAGGATCCCTGATGATTTACAGCAAGAAATTTTAAAAACTATAAACAATAAAAACATAAATATTTCTGCCTTTTTTGTTTACAGAACATTTATGTTTAATAATAAAATATTACGCTTTTGCGGTTGGCAAAACGATAAAAACTACAGGCTATTTAACAAAGAAAAGGTTGCTTTTTCTACAAAAAGAATTGTTCATGAAACCTTAGAGGTTAGCGGTAAGTCATCTATCCTTAAAAATAAATTAATTCACTATGCTTATTTTGACTACAACATATATAAACAAAAAAGAATTAAATATGAGCAATTAAAAGCTCAAGAAGATTTTGATAAAAATAAAAAAGCCACTCCGTATCATCTCTACATAAAGCCTATAGGTAAGTTTTTAGAGCATTATATTATTAAATTAGGTATTTTAGATGGTAACAAAGGAATTATAATAAGTTATCTCTATGCTAACGCAACAAAAGAGAGATATAAAAAACTACAACAATTGCATAATGGCGAGCAAAAATAAACCCGATCAAAATTTTATTGATGAAATAAATAAATGCATTACTGTATTAGAAAATGGTGGTGTTATTTTATACCCAACAGACACTGTGTGGGGTATTGGTTGTGACGCAACTAATGAGGATGCCGTAAACAAAATATATCAGCTTAAAAAAAGAGCCAATACTAAAACAATGATTTGCTTAGTTGCAAATGATTTTATGTTAGAAAAGCACGTAGAAAAAGTTCCTGAAGTTGCTTTTGATATTATAGATATTGCAGACAAACCAACAACAATTGTTTATGACAATCCAAAAAATATTGCCAAAAATTTAATAGCAGAAGATAAAAGCTTGGCTATTAGAGTTGCAACAGATAAATTTTGTCAATACTTAATAAGCAAGTTTAAAAAACCTATAGTTTCTACTTCTGCAAACCTTTCTGGAGACCCCACTGCTAAAAGTTTTAAAGAAATAAGTTCTGATATTTTAAAAGGTGTAGACTATGCCGTAAATTTGCAGCGTAACATACAAAAAATCACCCCTTCATCAATCATTAAATTAAGTAATGATGGTACAGTAAAGGTGATTCGGAAATAGGAATGACGCAAGATAACTACAAAGACGCAATTAAAGACCCAATTTTTTTAGTAATAGCAGAAGCAGCTGCAGAACTTAATGTAGCCTCCTACGTTATTGGAGGCTTTGTTCGCGATTTTCTATTAAAAAGAGGAACACCTAAAGATATAGATGTTGTTGCTGTTGGCAGTGGTATAGAGTTAGCTCAAAAAGTAGCCTCTAAATTACCTACCAATCCAAAGGTATCTGTATTTAAAAACTTTGGTACTGCTATGCTAAAGTATAACGACTTAGAACTAGAGTTTGTTGGTGCACGTAAAGAAAGTTACCATGAAGATAGTAGAAAACCTATAGTTGAAAATGGTTCTCTAGAAGATGATCAAAATAGAAGAGATTTTACCATTAACGCAATGGCTATTTCTTTAAACAAAAACACATATGGGCAGTTATTAGATCCTTTTAATGGAGTAAATGATCTTGCCAATAAAATTATTAAAACTCCTTTAGAACCAGGCGTAACCTATTCTGATGACCCTTTGCGTATGATGAGAGCAATACGTTTTGCTACTCAACTACAATTTAATATAGAGGAAAAATCGTTTTTATCTATTACGGAAAATAAAGACAGAATAAATATTATATCTAAAGAGCGTATTGTTGATGAGTTAAATAAAATTATGAACAGTTCAAAACCTTCTATAGGCTTTGCTCTTCTTCATAAATCAAAATTATTACCATTTATTTTACCAGAGTTAAGTGCTCTACAAGGTATTGAAGAAATTGAAGGTCATAAACATAAAGACAATTTTTGGCACACTTTAGAGGTTGTAGATAATATCTCTGAAAATACAGATAATTTATGGTTGCGTTGGGCTGCATTACTACATGACATTGGTAAAGCACCAACAAAAAAGTTTCATAAAAAAAAGGGATGGACATTTAGAGGTCACGAATTTATTGGTTCTAAAATGGTATACAAATTGTTTAAACGATTACGTATGCCGTTAAATGATAAAATGAAATATGTACAAAAAATGGTACTAATGAGTTCTAGACCTATTGTACTTTCTGAAGATTTTGTAACCGATTCTGCTGTGAGACGTTTAATTTTTGATGCTGGTGAAAACATAGAAGACCTTATGATTTTATGTGAAGCAGATATCACTACAAAAAACACAAAAAAACAACGTAAATACCGCAACAATTTTAAACTAGTTAGACAAAAAATTGTTGAAGTAGAAGAAAGAGATCAAATTCGTAATTTTCAGCCTCCAGTTACTGGAGAAGAAATTATGAAAACCTTTAATTTAAAACCATCTAAAGAAATTGGAATTTTAAAAGAAGCTATCAAAGAAGCTATTTTAGATGGTACAATTCCTAATGACTATAATGAAGCATATAATTTTATGCTTAAAAAAGGTAAAGAACTAGGTTTATAACTACCAATATTTTTCTCTTTATCAATTTTTACAACACCTACAAAAGTTCATAAAAACATAAACATACATTTTTTATGTTTTCCTTCACATACACTTTTCTACCATTCATCTACACTTTCTTCGTGTTAGACAACATATAATTATTTAACCATTTATTCATAGATATATTTGAATAAAACAGGTTAAAAGAAGTGTTTTCTCATTTATAAAAACATTACACTTAGTTTTTTTCCTATCAATAAAAAACGAAGCACTTTTTAAAATTAAACGTAACCATTAACCCCTTTTAAATGAAAAATTTCCATTCAATGATTTTTTCAAAGTTTAATGTCAAAAAAAAAATCATATTAAACTTTTTCTGTCTATTATTCATTACAACAAGTTTTGCTCAGTTAAGTGATTTGCACTATTTACCTCCTCTAACTCAAACAGGTAATCATATGAGCAATCAAGCAATATATCTATCTACACCAGAAACAACTGCTTTTGATGTAAATATATATATTGGCACATCTGCAACACCTGTAAGTACAGTATCTGTATCCAATGCACTGCCATATACTTATACATTAGCTAATAATGATAATGGTATAACAATGTTACCAGATGCTGATGTAGGAGTCATACTCTCTACTGCTGGACTTCGATTTGAATCTGCTTCTGGAGAAAAATTTTATGTAAACTACAGAGGTAGAAATGGTGCACAAGGTGCTTCTTTAACTTCTAAGGGTAGAGCTGCTCTAGGTACACATTTTAAATGGGGTGGTATTCCTTTTTTACACGACAGAAATATATACAATGCAACATTAGGCATAATGGCTACAGAAGATAATACAACTGTAGTAGTATCAGATTATGACCCCAATTGTGTTTTTAGACAAGGAACTAATGCGGTTGGCTTAACTGATGATATTATAACTATTACATTAGATAAAGGAGAAACATACGTATTAGAGTCTGTTGGTAATAATGGAGATGCAAATAGATATGGATGGGTAGGAGCTGACATAACAGCTGATAAAGATATAGCTATTAGTAACGGAAATATTTTAGTTGGAGTTGTTTAAATAACTAACTCTACTATTACTGTTGTTGTGGGTGGCCCTTCAGGATGCTGGTATAGCCCAGCCAGTACCTATTGATATAATAGGCAGAGAATATGTTTTTATTAGAGGTAATGGTAGTAACGCATTAGAATTTCCTGTTATAATAGGTACTGCTAATGGAACTGATATTTTCATTAATGGTTCTTCAACTCCTATTGCAACTATAAACAATGGCGAATATTTTATTATCCCTGGAGCAAATTATACTGGTAGTTCTCCTGGTAGTAATATGACAGTAACAACATCTAAAAATGTATATGCTTACCAGTGTTTAGCTGGTAATTCTTCTGCAGCAACAACAGGAATGAATTTTATTGCTCCTGTAAACTGTTTACTTCCAGATAATTTAAATAATATAGGAAATATTGAAGATTTAGTTGGAATTAATTTATCTAATGCAGGTTTAACTATACTAGCTTCAAATAGTACACCAGACGCTAACATTATTGTAACAGATGGTAGCGGCACTGTAACTTTACCTGCAGCCCAAATGGCAAATGGTTTAGCTTGGAAAAGTTTTTATATACCTAACCTAACTGGTAATGTATCTGTACAGTCCTCTGGTTCAATAGCTGTTGGTGTTATTGGATTAAGTGGTTCATTAGGTATTGGAGGTTATTTCTCAGGATTCGATACCGTACCAGTTGTAGACTATACAATTACAGGTTCTGGTTGTTTAGGAAGTACAATTTCACTTACCGAAACTTTTGATTCTTATCAATGGTATAGAGATGGCGTTGCTATACCTGGTGCCGTAACAAGTAACTATACACCAACACAAATAGGAGAGCATTATGTAAATGTTTCTAAAAGTGGATGTGATTATAATTCAAATGTAATTCAAGTGTTTTATTGTCAGCCAGATATACTTGTTGAAAAAACTGCTGATAAGAGCACAATTTCTGAAGGAGAAAATATAACTTTTACTATTACAGTTGAAAGCCTTGGAGTTGATGATGTAACAAATTTAGTAATTGAAGATATATTACCTACGGGCCTAACCCTTTTTAGTGTATCTCCTAGTAAAGGCACATGGTCTTCTCCTAATTGGACTATAGGTACTATGGTTAAAGGAGAAAAACAAAATTTAACTATAATTGCAACTGCAGATGATGTTGTTGCTCCTACGACAAGTATAGATGTAACAAATACAGTAGATAATATCCAAGACCAAATTGACTCTAACGCTTCTACTGATGATTTGAGTGAAACTATTACAATTGAAAATTTAGATGATGATGGTGATGGTGATCCTGACACTACAGATTCTAACCCTTTAGACCCTTGTATATTTAGCGTTAATCAAGTAAGTGCAAATACAGACAGTAATTGGGATAATGCTGATTGTGATGGTGATGGAATAGATAATGGAACAGAAATTACTAATGGAACAGATCCATATAATAATGATACAACTCCTCCTACTGCGCCTACGGTTGATAGTCTAGTTACTAATGACACTACGCCTGTTCTTACAGGTACGGCTGAAC
>NZ_ARZX01000035.1:0-13213 GCF_000568425.1 Cellulophaga geojensis KL-A | reverse complement strand
TTTCTTCTAATACATTAAAATAAGTTTGTCTTGTAAATACATCTACCCAATAAACAGTAGCAAAGCTTACAAAGTAAGCTGCTGTTGGGTTATTAAATTTGTATTTTCTGCTCATTTTACTTTTATATTGTTTTGTTGCTCTGCTTACTTGTTACGGCACGAGCGTGACGCTCGCGCTAGCGGGAGTTAGCGGGAGTTTTCTAAATTTCCTCAAAAATGCGGAGAGTTTTAGAACTGTCTAAAATGTACAGTTTATCCTCTTTAATTTGTGGCGCTTCTTCAAAGTAAACACCAGGTTCACATTTAGTAGTCCAAAGTATTTCTTTTGTGTTTCTATCAATTACACCTGCTACCATTGGGAACTTACCTAAAACATTTGCTCCCGAAAAGGTGATATAGTCATCATAGAGCCTACTGTGCTTAAAATACCACTCTTGCTCTGTTGATTCATTGTAATCTTTTATGAGTTGAGATTTCTTATTATTAAGATCTAACTTAAATAGGCAGTTTCTAACCAATAGATATGCTTCATCTTCTGATCCTGAGAGATGCCACTTTACATATGCTGACACACCATTTGTAAAATCAAAAATTGGGTTAGAAGATACTTCTTTAATAAAATCATCTATCCTCCAAAGTTCTTTTCCTGTTTCTAAATCAAACGAAATTAATCTAAACCTTCCTATGAATACCAAAAGTTCATTTTTCCATTGGCCTATAGTTTGATATATCCGATTCTTATTTTTCTCTCCGTCTAAACCACTCCATTCATCAAGAGGAATAGAAATTTCAATAATGCTTTTTGTATTAAAGTTATAAACTTTTAAAATCTCAAGATTACGATACTCGCTAAAAATAAACACATCTGTATTTATAAGCCATTTAGCCCAACTATTTTCAAACGTTACAACAATATTGAAGTCTTTATTTAAAATATTTAATGATCTGTCAGAACTTACTTTTTTATTGAGTATTAAATACTCATTATTTACTGAGTTTATAAATCCAGATAAATTATCTATTAAACTGTCACCTAAGAATACGCTAACATTTTTGGAGTTTGAGTTAGATATAATAAAATATTCTTTCCAAAAAAAAGAGTTGCTAAAATCTTTCTTATCTATTGTTATTTGATAGCTATCAAAATCTATTTCCGCTTTTTCTCCTAGAAATCGTATGTTATAAAAACCTCTTTCTGATAATCCATAACCTACACTTTCTTTTTTTTCTATTTCTCTAAACATTCTACTTTACTTTAATGAATCCATATAAGTTAGAATTTGAAAGGTCAGAAACTATATCATCAATGAAATCGTCTACCGTTTCAATTTCATTTCCAAATACTTCTTTAAACCTTGTCTCCCCCGCTAGCGCAAGCATCTTGCTTGTGCCGTTAAATAAATAATTAAACTGAAAAATTAATCTTTAAACGTAACAGTGCTTTGTCGTTCTCTATTTACCTGTAAATTAGTAACATCTGGTCTTGAGTAGTGCCCAACGGGATCAAAATTTTGTCGTTCTTCATACACCCTATTAAAGTCTATTTTTTGACATATTACCCCTTCTTTGTGTAAAATAGGTGCTACTACCCACTCACCATCTGGACCAGCAATACAAGAGCCTCCATTAGCTAAAACATCTGGAGCATTTTCTAAAATTTTACTTAAATGTGGTGTGTTTTTAGGGAAATCTTCTTTTCTCATTAAAGACGATACAGAAATAACATAACTACGAGACTCACGTGCTATAAAACGTGTAATATCTTTGGTATTGTAATCACTACCTGGCCAAACTGCTATATGCAAATTCTCTCCCAAACCATATAATGCTGCTCTTGGTAAAGGCATCCAATTTTCCCAACAATTTAAACCCCCAACCGTAAAGTCTTTTAAAGGGTGTACTTGCAAACCATTACCATCTCCTGGTGCCCAAGTTAAGCGCTCATCATATGTTGGTTGTAATTTTCTGTGTACAGATTTTATTTCACCTTTTTCATTTATGTATACTAAAGAACAATAAATACTGTGTCCGCCTCTATCTTTAGCACGTTCCATAATACCCAAATAAATGGCCATTTTATGAGTTTTAGCTAACGTACATATGCTGTTTAACTCTCCTGCCTCTACTTGTATAGAATTGCGCACATAATGCGCGTGTATTTCTTTATTTACTTTTAAATCCCATGAAGCACCATTGGTGTGCGCCAACCAAAAAGGATAACCAGGTAACAATGCTTCTCCAAAAACTAAAAGCTCTGTTTTTTGTTCTGCGGCTGCAACAATTGTATGTTCAATTTTTTTTAATGTAGCCTCTTTGTCTAGCCAAACCGGAGAAATTTGAGCTAAACCAACTTTTAAAATGTTGTTCATTATAAAATTCTGTTTAGGACGAGATTTATATCGACCAACAAAATACTAAAAACACCGCTTATAATTACAAATTTTAAGATATTATGTAATGTATTGTATTGCTTTTTGGTATCTGATTTCCACAGAAATATTAAAAAAATAATTAATAGTAAAACCGCCAATTTAAAGTAGTAGTGCATATGGCCAACATCAAAATTATAAATAAGTAATAGAGATGGTATTAGGCTACAAACTATTAAAAAAGTAATTGTAATTTTAGATGTTTTTGCGCCGTAAAGTACAGGCACAGTTTTGTAATTTTGCGCTAAATCTCCTGCTATATTTTCCAAATCTTTTATCATTTCTCTTGCTAAAATGAGTAAAAACAAAAATATAGCGTGTACAAATATTACAGGTTCAAAATTTTTATAATACACAAAAACCACAAAAAATGGTGTTATTGCCAATGTAGAAGATATAAAATTACCTAAAAATGGTATTTTTTTTAATTTATGCGAATAAAACCAAATTCCGAAAATATAAGATGAAAAAAAAAGTACCGCTTTAAATGATACGTAGCTGGCAAAAAAAACAGCCAAAAAGTTAAGTACAAAGTAAGTTGTTAATTTGGTACGCTGACTAACCAACCTGTCTAGCATACTTTTTTTGGGCTTATTTATAAGGTCTTTTTCTGAATCATAAAAATTATTAATAATGTAGCCCGATGCTATAACCATTGCTGAGACAAGCACTATTATAAATAAATTAAGATCAAAAACTACTTTACGCAATGGTAAGTTTGGCGCTAGTATATAAATTGATGCCAAATATTGAGCCAAAGCAATTACCAAAATATTGTAACCTCTAACTACAGAAAACAGACTTAAGAACTTTAAAACTATAAGTTTGTTCTTTCTGTTAAGCATAAAATAAATATAATTTTATTTTTAGAAGTTATAGACCACTTCTAGGTTGTAATCTTTTAGTTCTTTACGTGCGCCATCTATATCTTCTGTAAAACCTAAAATATAGCCGCCACCGCCAGAACCACAAAGCTTTAAGTAGTATTTGTTAGTATCTATACCGTGTTTCCATAATTTATGAAACTGAGACGGAATCATTGGTTTAAAATGGTCTAACACAACATGAGATAGTTGCTTTATGTTACCAAATAAAGATTTTACATTACCGTTAATAAAATCTTCTACGCAAGCATCTGTATGTTTAATAAACTGGTCCTTAAGCATATGCCTAAAACCATCTTCTTTCATACGCTCCATAAATATTTGTACCATTGGTGCGGTTTCGCCAATTATACCACTATCTAACAAAAACACTGCTCCTGTACCTTGGTTGTTTTGAGACGGTATGCTTGTAGACTCTATATTGTCTTTAGAGTTTATTAAAATTGGTAAGCTTAAGTAACTATTTAAAGGATCTAAACCAGAAGATTTACCGTGAAAAAAAGATTCCATTTTCCCAAAAACACCTTTTAATACTAATAGCTTATCTTTAGTTAAGTTCTCTAAAACTGTAATTTTATTATGCGCGTATTTATGGTAAATTGCCGCTACTAATGCGCCGCTACTACCAACGCCGTAACCTTGTGGTATAGAGCTATCAAAATACATACCTTGCTCTACATCTGCTTTTAAAGCTTCAATATCAAAAGAAAAACTATCGTCTTCTTTAGATATTTTTTCTAAATACAATGCAAAACGTTGTAAACTTTCGTTAGATTTTTTTGCCTCTTCAGACAACTCATCAGAAGATTTTAATGCTCCTTTAAAGAAATTATAAGGTATAGAAAGTCCTTTAGAATCTTTTATAATTCCGTACTCTCCAAATAATAGAATTTTTGAGTAAAATAAAGGTCCTTTCATTTTAAAAATATCTTATTACTAATTTACAGTTGTTTAGCGCCTAAACCAATTCTATCACAAAGATACTGCTCGTTTTCACAATATGCAACAAGCTCATCTTTAATAAACTGGTACACTACTTCTTTTTCGTTTTCTGGGTACAATACGTGTACGTTTGCACCTGCATCTAAGGTAAAACAAATATTTGACTTATTTATTGCCCTAAATTCCCATATCTTATTGATAATCTGCAAAGTATTGGGTTTCATTAAAATAAAATACGGCATACTTGTCATCATCATAGCGTGCAGCGTTAATGCCTCACTCTCTACAATTTCTACAAATCGTTTTAAATTGCCTTCTTTAAAAACTGTTTGCAACTCGTCTAAATTTGTATGTGCTTGTGCAAAACGCTCTTTAGCAAATGGGTGGTTGTGCATTAAATTATGACCAACTGTACTGCTTACTTGCTTTTGTCCTTTGTCTACTAACAAAATAGTATCATGGTAATTTTTAAAAACCGAATGTACCTCGTTTGGGTACTTAATACCAAACAAATCTGTACTGCCCTTTATATTTGCGTGGTTTCCCCACTGTACCAACGGGCCTTCTATACTACGGCAAGCACTACCAGAGCCTAAACGTGCTAAAAATGATGCTTTGTTATTAAAAAATGCTGTTGTTATAGATGGATTTAATTCTTTCTCTACACTCATTAAACACAATGCCAAAGCAGACATACCACTTGCAGATGAAGCAATACCACTACTGTGCGGAAAAGAGTTTGATGTTTCTATTTTAAAATGATACTCCTTTAAAAACGGAAGATAAGCTTCAATTCTAGTTAAAAAAGTTTCAATTTTAGGTTTAAAATCTTCTTTAGGTTTTCCTTCAAAAAATAAATCGAATGAAAAATTATCAGCCTTACTATCTAACTTTTTATAAGTAACAGAGGTTGTTGTTGCACAAGCATCTAACGTAAAACTAATAGATGGGTTTGCTGGTATTTGGTTTTCTTTTTTACCCCAATACTTTACCAAGGCAATATTACTGGGCGATTTCCATTTTACCGTACCTTCTAAAACTGTATTTGTATAGCTTTTGGGTACAAACTCCTCTTGGGTCATATTTTAAAATTTTAGCAAATATAAAAAGAAAATATCCAGCATATTTGGGTTGTTAGCAATATGAGAGATAAATTTTAAGCTTCTGTATTTTTACTTATTTCTACAAGCTTAGCCATTGTTTTGTAGTTTCTAGTTGTTGCTTGCACACCTAATTTACGTTCAAAAAAATTGTTATTGCATTTTGCCTTACCAAAGCCATTTAAACACAATAAGTACACGCAATTATTGGTTACTACAAATTTTTCTGTAGCATAAGTGCCTTTATTTAGTTCTGCAACAAGTGCGGCACTTGGCGTAGATTTAAGCAATACAAAATAAATTTGCTTTTCATCTTCCTCTGCGTATGGGTGGTTATTAAAAATAGTTTGTAAGGTTGATGAGGCTAATACTAAAACAGGTACATCTAGCTTAAAAGTGTTTAAAATTTGTTTGTGTATTTTTTCTGATAAAACAGTTGCATCAACCTCTTCACTACTAAAAACAATATTACCGCTTTGTATGTAGGTTGTAATATTAGAGAATCCTAATTGTAATAGCATTTGTTTTAAATCTGCCATTACAATTTTATTTTTACCACTAACGTTTATGCCTCTTAAAAGCGCTGTATAAGTTATCATAATTTAGAAATTGCTTGTGCTGCTATAAAACCACCTGTCCACGCGTTCTGAAAATTAAAACCTCCTGTAATGGCGTCTACATTTATAACTTCGCCTGCAAAATATAAGTTTTTTGCCACCTTACTCTCGTATGTTTTAAAATTTACTTCTTTTAAATCTACGCCTCCTGCTGTTACAAATTCTTCTTTAAAAGTGCTTTTTCCGTTTACAGAAAACTCGCTTTCTGTTAATTGGTCTGCTAAATTTTGCAACTGTATTTTGGTAGCTGTAGCCCATTTTACAGTTTCATCTATGTCTGCTGCTTTTACCAAATTTACCCATAAACGCCTAGGGATTTCTAATATTTTGGTACGTAAAATTGTTTTTTTGGGGTCCGTTTCTTTAACCGAGTTTAAATACTCTAAAACTGCACCCGGAACCATATCTGGCAACCAATTTACCTGTACCACAAATTGGTAATTTTTTGCGTGTAATAGCGTTGCTCCCCAAGCAGATAATTTTAAAATTGCAGGTCCGCTCATACCCCAATGCGTTATTAACAAAGGACCCTCTGCCTCTAACAATGGTTTTTTACTAACCGTAGTTTTTATTTTACCAGATACTTTTGTTTTGCCTTTTTTAGAATCAAAAACAGTAACTCTGGCTGTGGTACTCACACCAGGAATACCTGTAATACGACTATCTTTTATATTAAATGTAAAAAGCGATGGTACTGGCGGCACAATTTTATGCCCCAAACCTTCTAATAAATTCCATATTTTAGGATTGCTGCCTGTTGCTACAACTACTTTTTTAGCTTTAAATTCTTTTTTAGGAGTAGTTACTAAAAATCCTTGTTCTGGCTTATTTTTATCTTCATAAGCAATATTAGAAACCGGACAAAGTTTCATTACTTTAATGCCCAAACGTTCTGTTTCATTAATAAAACAGTCTATAATACTTTGTGATGAGTCGCTTTTCGGAAAAATACGGCCGTCTTCTTCTATTTTTAAAGGAACGCCTCTTTCTTCAAAAAAGGCCATAGTATCTCCTGTGCAAAAGCTATGAAAAGGTCCTAAAAGCTCTTTTTCCCCACGTGGATAATTTAGCACCAAGTCTGCCGGATTAAACTCGGCATGGGTTACATTACACCTGCCACCACCAGAAACTTTTACTTTTGCTAAAACTGTTTTACCTCGTTCTAAAATAGCAACTTTTAGGCTACTGTTTTGTTCTGCAATTTGTATTGCTGTAAAAAAACCTGCGGCGCCTCCGCCAATAATAATAACATCAAACATTAGTATACACGTTCTGGATAATTTGTAAATATACCATCTACAAATAAATTTTTTAACCTTACTATATTTTCTGGAGCATTAACAGTATACGTGTACAATTTAAATCCTTGTAATTGTATAGCTTCAACTACATTTTTTGTTACATCTTTTTCATCTGCATTTATACTTACCGCCTTTAATTGTTTTGCCATAGGTAATGCTTGTAACGGATCTTCTTCTGTTAACACACCAATAGCTATTTTGCTATTAATTGTTCTCATTGCTATTAGCTCATCCCAATTAAAGCTAGAAATAAAAAACTGGTCTAATTTCCAGTTTTTAGTATTAATATACTCTTCTAGTATTGTATTTACATCTTTTGCTGTGCCTGCACCTTTTAGCTCCACATTTACAGGAACTTTAGCATTAATAGTATCTAAAACTGTGGTTAGTAGTGGTATTTTATGATTATCTACAAGCGTAAGCTCTTGCAATTGTTGCCACGTATAATCTTCAACCTTGCCTGTACCATTTGTTAGCCTATTGACCTCATCATCATGAAAAACAATAATTTCTCCGCTCTTAATTTTAAAGACATCAATTTCTATCATATCAACCTTTAATTCTAAGGCTTTTTTAACAGATGCCAAGGTATTTTCGGTCTTATGTCCCATGGCACCTCTATGGCCAATAACAAGTATTTTTTTTATCATACATACAAGTATTTATAGTAAAAGTACACAAAGTAAAATTGTAAAAAAACTGCATAAAAAAAGGACTAAAACTTAGCTTTAGCCCTTTACTTTCTGTTTTAAATTCTTAATTTTTAGTAGACTCGCGCTCTACCAATGTAGATTGTAAGACCTCTGTTACATAGGTTTCTTCTTCTTTTTCGCTTTCAATTTTCTCTATTAACATTTTAGAAGCCATTTCTCCCATTTGCTCTCCATGTTGTGCAATTGCTGTTAAACTTGGGTAAGCGTATTTAGATAAATTACCATCTGTAAAGCCAATAAACTCTATATCTTCTGGCACTTTTAATCCTTTTTTAAGCGCTACACGCATACTGTACATTGCAAATAACTCATGCACACACAAAACAGCATCTACCTCTTCTCTATCATAAAAATCACTAATGGCTTTTTCATCCATTTTCATCTGAGGCAAACTTAAAATTAAATTTTCATTTACCTCTAAACCGTGGTCACGTAAAGCATCACAATACCCTTCTGTACGCTGCTTACCAATACTTAAATAATTATCTGTGGTAATTAATGCTATTTTTTTACGTCCGTTTGCTATTAACTTTTTAACTGCTAAGTAAGCACCTTCTCTATCATTAATAATTACTTTATCGCACTTAATTTCATCTGTAACCCTATCAAACATAACCAAAGGAATACCTTGATCTGTAATTTCTTTAAGGTGGTTGTAATCGTTTTTTAATTGTGTTTCTACAGACAAAGACATGATAAAGCCATCTATACTGCCATTGGCAAGCATTTCCATATTTATTACTTCTTTATCAAAAGACTCATCGGACAAACAAACAATAACATTATACCCTTTAGAATTGGCATAACTCTCTATACCACGTACCACAGTTGTAAAAAAATGATGTACAATATCTGGAATAATTACCCCTATATTTTTTGTTCGCTTATTTTTTAAGCTAATTGCAATATTGTTTGGTCTGTAATTGTAAAGTTTTGCATAAGCTTGTATACGCTCTTTAGTATCTCTGCTTATTTCTTCACTATTTTTAAGTGCTTTAGAAACAGTAGATATAGACACTTCTAACTCTCTTGCTATGTGTTTAAGGGTGATAACTTTTTTCAAAATGAACTTTGTTTTTTTCTAACTGATGAATGTACATATAAAAAACAATATTCTAAAATAATAAAAGCAGATTGTGATTTTAAATTTGTCTTAGATTGAAGAAATTAACAATTATCCACCAGAATTTATTCGCCTTTCGCAAAAATCTCACTCTTTAATTCTGAAATTCGTTTTTCTGCAAACACTACAAAATACTGACTATTAGAGCCTTTAGACTCTGATTTCTGCTTTAATTGTGTGTAGTAATTAAGCTTTAACTTGGGATCTTTATAATATTTGTCTGCATAAATACAGGCTTGATACAAATACAATACTTTAGTTGGATTTTCAGTATAAGCCATATTATAATATTTTATTGCCGTTTTATAGTCTTTCTTATTTACAGCAATGCGTGCAGCAACCTCATACTCTTTGTCTAGTTTATAAGAATGTGCTTCTATTGCCCTTTTTATATACACCGTTGCACTATCTAGCTTTTTGTCTTTCATGTACACTTCACTAATCATACGTAAAACTTTTATGTTTTCTAGATCATACTCTAGTAATAACTTATAATTTTCTATAGACTTTTCATAATTTTCTATACTATTATATGCATAGCCTAATCTGTGATATACTTTTTGATCTTTTTTACCTAGGC
The DNA here is from genome assembly GCF_000568425.1 of Cellulophaga geojensis KL-A. NCBI lineage: Bacteria > Pseudomonadati > Bacteroidota > Flavobacteriia > Flavobacteriales > Flavobacteriaceae > Cellulophaga > Cellulophaga geojensis. The sequence continues at coordinate 3,524 of NZ_ARZX01000035.1, read as the reverse complement.
TTAGTAATTTTTCATAACATTTAATAGATAATTTATAACTACCCATATTGAATAACGCTAATGCCTTTACATTTATAAGTACAGGATCGTTCTCAAAAAAACTTAGTCCTTTATCTGCATATTTTAATGCAAAATGGTTTTCATGTTCACCTACGTAATGTATACTTAAGCGCTGTAATGCTCGTAAATGAGTACTATCTACATCAAGTGTTTTTTTATACCACAGTACACTTTTCTTATCTTCATTTATTGCACTAAAAGATCTTGCTAGGTTATAGCTGTACTCTGGGTTAGTTTTAGATATAGCTACAAGTTTAGCAAAAAGGCTATTTGCTTGTTTAAACTTATTGGTTTTTAAATACAGCTTACCTAAGTTAAACCTAGCAACCAATAAACTTGTATCTTTTGTTACAACACTATTGTATTGAGCAATAGCTTTGTCATAATTACCAATAGCATTATATGCTTTTGCAATTTGAAGATTTGCATTAGTATTATTTATTTTAGCATACTGGTTAATAGCTGCAGTATAGTTACCAGTATTATACAAACTGTCTGCAATTTTAAAAGCCGAGGGTTGCGCCCCAGCTTTTAAAGTTAAAAACAGAACAATTAATTGTATTGCATAAAAAATTTTAGTCATTTTTTTTCTGCAGCTTAAATGTAATTGGCAATGAAAAAGGAACTTTTACGGCTTTTCCTCTTTGCTTACCTGGTGTAACATTTGGTAATTTTTTTATAATATTCAACGCAACTTCTTCTAACCTAACATCTGGTCCACGCATCTGAATTTTACCAATGCTACCGTCCTCCATCATAACAAAACGCACAGATACTCTACCTTGTACTCCTTCTTTTTGTGCAGATTCTGGATAACTAAAATGTTTTCTAATATGTTCATTTATTTTATTATTAAAACAAGCTTTTTTATCTGAAGCATTTTCACAACCTGGAAAAACAGGAACTTCATCTATTACAGAAAAAGGAACTTCTTTTGCATCTTTATACAACCTGTCCTTTTCTTCTTGTTCTTTACGCAGCAATGCTGTTTTTACATCTTTAGTTAGTTTTTCTTTATCAGTCTCTGGCGTTAACCTAAATGTAATTGGCAATGAAAAAGGAACTCTTACTGCTTTTCCCCTTTGCTTACCTGGTTTAAAATTTGGTAATAATTTTATAATACGTATTGCTTCTTCTTCTAGTATTACAGCTGGTCCACGAGTTTGCAACTCACCTATTTTGCCGTCTTCTTGTATAACAAAACGCGAAGAAACTCTACCTTCTATTCCTTTTTCTGCTGCTTCTTTTGGATATGTAAAGTGTTTTCTTATGTGTTTAGTCATTTGCTCATTAAAACAAGCTCTTTTATCTGTTGCATCTTCACAACCAGGAAATACTGGTACATCTTCTATAACTGCAAAAGGCACATCTACTATTACATCTTGTTTAACCGGAGCTTCTTTTACTTCTATAATGTCGTTTTCTTTATCTGTATCTTTTTCTTGACCTTTAGAGGATGTGTAAAAAAGGATACAAACTATGGTTGGTAACAACAACAAATACTTGCTTGCCCATATTTTTTTAGATTGATTTTTTTGTAACATTTTAATTCGTTTTTTAATTAATGATGATGAAAAAAAGTGATTTATAAATGAGATATTTTCTGTTTGAAAAACTTGAGACAACAATAACTCATACTGTTCTTTTCTATGAGTCTTAGCCACTTTAGCGTCTGCAATAAACTCGTGTACTTCTGATATTCTACTTTGATAAATATATACTAGTGGATTAAACCAAAGGGCAATACGCATTACTTCAAAAAACAATAAATCTAACGTATGTTTTTGTTTAATATGTACTAGCTCGTGCGCAATAATATTAGGATACTCTTTAGTCTTTATTTCATCGCCTAGAAAAATGGTTTTAAAGAACGAGAAAGCACTATTACTTTGTTTTAAAATAACCTCAGTAAAATCTGTATAAACTGTTTTTTCTCCTCTTTTACGTAGCTTGTAAAGCTGACGTATTTTAAATAAAAATAAAAAAAGTGCTACTACCACTCCAATACTAAAAAGAATACCATACCAAGGCATTGTTAATTGTTGTGCTACATTGGTATCATTTAAAAGAGCTGTATTTGTTTCTAAATCGTAATTAGAAAACATAAATGGTGTATAAACTGCAACTGCATCTGGCACCTTACTTTTAAATATATCTAAAGCTATTAGCGGCAATAAAAACGATAGCACACACGTACCTAATAAATACAATCTGTTCCATTGAAAAAAGGTTTCTCTTCTTAAAAACACATCATAAATAATTATGAAAACTAACTGAAAAGCAAGACTTTCTATTACGTACTGTACCATCGTTTTTTATATTTTTATTACTGTAATCTAAATGTAATTGGTAATGAAAAAGGAACTTTAACTGGTTTACCATCTTTCATCCCAGGATTCATTTTAGGTAATCTACTAATTATACGAGCAGCTTCCTTTTCTAAAGATTCATCTGGACCACGCATTTGTAAGTTCTTTACAGAGCCATCTTCTTCAATTATAAACCTCATAGATACAACACCTTGTATTTCTTTTTCATGAGCTTCTACTGGATAAGCAAAATGCCTTCTTATGTGTTTGCTCATTTGCTTATTAAAACTTTCAAAAGTGCTTACTCCTTCTTCACTACCAGGAAAACTTGGAAGAATTTCCAATTCAGAAAAAGCTACTAATTCACCATCAACCTTATTAAAAACTTCGGTATTTTTTATTTCTCGATTAAGTGCTAATTCTTTGAGTTCTGAATCTGATGTAGTTTCAAATGAACTTGGCATTTTTAGAGCCGTAATAACAACTTCACTTAACGCAGCTGTTGTATTTACTTCGCTTTTTGCCTCTACCGCATCTATTTTAGCATTGTTCTCTGTTTCACAAGAGGTATAAAATAACATACCTGCAACTAATGGCACCAATGCTAAATATTTTAGCTTTAAAACTTTACCAGATTTTGATTTTTGTAACATAACTATTCGTTTTTTAATTAATGATGATTTATAAAAATGGTTGATGAATGAGATATTTTTTGTCTCAAAAATTTGAGATAATAATAACTCGTATTGTTCTTTTTTACTCGTCTTTTTAACTTTAGAGTCTGCTATAAACTCATGTACTTCTGCTATTCTGTTTTGATAAATATATACTAGTGGATTGAACCAAAGGGCAATGCGCATTACCTCAAAAAATAATAAATCTAAAGTGTGTTTTTGCTTCACATGTACTAACTCGTGCTCTAAAATGCCTTCTTCGTTTTCTTTTGTAACCGCATCGCCCATAAAAACAGTATTGTAAAATGAAAAGGCATTATTGCTTTTAGGGATTGTAATTTTTATATAGTCTGTGAATTTTTGCTTTTCTCCCGCTTGCTTCAATTTTATAATCTGATAAATTTTATAAACAAACAATGCAAATGATATTACTACGCCAATTACAAATACCACTTTAAGCCAAGGAAAACTGCTCTCTGCT
>NZ_ARZX01000034.1:0-16013 GCF_000568425.1 Cellulophaga geojensis KL-A | reverse complement strand
GGGTGAGCTGCGCCCAAAACACTAAAACTACCAAGAATATGAACACTGCAGACCAAGACACTATTACCATACATAATGTTACAGATAAAATGTGGCAAGCTAAGCCTAAGTATAATGAGCAACCTATGTATTTACTACGCATAAACCAAGAGTATTGTACCTATGAGGTTTTGGTAAATGATTTTCCTGTAAAAGAGTATTATAGAAGTGGTAAACTGGCTACAGCCATAAAAATAAATAGAGCTATATTAAAAAGTGGTCCGCAGAAAGTTACCATACGCATGTACCCCTATGGCGATTTACTGCAACAAGAATTTGGAGAAGACCAGCCCTATATGAACACCTTAAACAAAGGAAGTTCTATGCTTGTAGAGGTTATAAAAGTGCCAGACTGGAAAAACTACACTATATCAAAAGAAGAATCTATAAAAGTGGTAAAACCAGAAGGGTATGACAACCAAGAATTTGTTGGCGCAGGCTTACCGTTTTATGAGTTTAGTTTTTCCTTTAATGCAAAAGTACCTTTTGAGTTTGAAGGCTGGAGTAATGGTATAGATTTACGGAAGGTAGACTCTACACTTTTAAAACAAAAAATAATTAGTTATTTTAAAAGCTACCAAAAAAAATACGAAGAAAAAGATGTGAATGCAATAGTAAATTTAGAATATAATAATGTTTTCAGAACCTCTTTTAGTGAATACGAGAGAAAAGATCAAATAAATGGGCTTTGGGAAGAAAATAATGAAGGGGTAAATATAAAAGATAAAGAATTTCAACCATTACAAAACTATGAGTTGGCTTTTTTTGGAGAAGGCAAAATAGCAACTTTAAAATTTGGCAGTAATATAAATACAGACTCTCGATATAGAGGTGCCTCTACTTTATATTTTACCTATAAAAATAAATCAGGAAGATTACGTGGGCGTTTTCTAGGTGTGTATTTATATATGGATAAAGACAAATACACAGGTAAAGATGAAGACATACAGTTAGAAATGATAAAATAATATGTTTAAAAAATTATTTTTTTATAGTTGGTTTTTAGTGTTTTGGAGTAGCTGCGCCTGATTAGAGCTCGTCTGTAATTACTAAATTAAACAACAGAATAAACAAAAAAAGCTACCTAGCAATTAGATAACTTTTTTTGTTTATTTAGGACTTATCTTAATCAAAAATAGACCAAGAAGATTTACCCGGTTTATCTTTTTTGATTATAGAGTCTTCACTAATTACAATATTATCTTTACGTTGCCCTATATATTCTAAGGCACTCATTTTGTTAAACAACCTATCTATTATAGATACAAATTCTCCTAAAACATCTACTGTACCTGCAATATTAATATGACTGTAATTATTGTTTAACACATCTTCAATTTTAGAGTTAAAATTAGACGGTTTAACATCTGTCCACTCAAAGTAATACTGCAGCAACTCTTCTCGCTCTTTTTCATCCATTATACTTAAAGAGGTAGAGAACTGATTTGCTAGTACTGAGATCTGCTTTGCTAAATAAATTGGAGATTCTTCGGCCACTATTTCTTTTAGGTAATATATACTTTGACCATAAAACTGATTAAAATCATTACAAAGAACAAAAGTGTTTTCTGCTAATTTATTTGTACGCTTATTATTCCTATTTTTTTTGATAATTAAAATAGCGTTTTTTCTCATTCTTATTAAAACTTGAATGAGGTCTACCCTAAATTTATCTAAAGCGTCATTATATATTATTTTTTTTACTGGAGGGATATAAGATTCATTTAAAGAAAATACTCCTTGCTCTGCATTAATTTTACCTACTACAATAAAATTACCTTCTAAAAAATGTGTATTTACCTGGTTTACTGGTATTACATCTAAAGAAATTTTTGGCATTGCATTTGGGTGGTGTAGTGGTATTACTTCTGGATCTGGCTGGCCTACTGGCACTAGCTCAAAAGGGCTTATTGAAGCTATTACGTAATATGTACGTGCTTCTGAATCTTCCGTTTCACTAAAGTTTATTATTTTTTTTGGAGTATAATCATCTCCATAAAGGCCATCATAAAATACTATTTTATACCCATTTTTTGTTATTGCATTACAAGACTTTAAACTAATAGCAATAGTATTTCCTGTATCTGAAGACAACTCTAGATCTAGAGCTCTTAAATTACTATCTATGGCCTCTAAAATACCATAATCAAAATTTTTTTGATTTGTAGTATTGTAACTTTTTATAGTCTCTATAGTGTTATAATACTGCTTAAAAAAATGATTTTCTGAGAGCTTTACTCCATCTGTCCAATTAATGGGTAAATTTTGTATTTTATTAGTTTTCATCTTCTTTTATTTTTATACGTCTAACAAAGATCGTTTGTGTATTAGTAATGTTATTTTCTGTTCCTGTTTTTTCTGCATCTAAAACACGTGTAAACAAAGGAAACTTAAACCATTTGGAGGTGTAAAAAATCCACCCCATTTCATCGCCACTTTCATCTTCAGTTTTTATAACATCTTGCGGAAACCTAACATTTTGATCTTCTATAAACCTATTAAACCATTTTCCTAAAATAACTTCTGTAGGCAATTTTACCATAAATGACGAATAGTCTTTATCTGTAGGAGATCTTTTAACTTTAACTGTTACCTGTATAAGCGTAAAAGTATCTATCTTATCCCAGTACAAGTCACTATTTGTATCATGTTCTACTCTCCAAGATTTATAAAAAGGTGGAGAAATTTTTAAAAAAGAATCTCTGGCAATCACAAAAAATATAGGTACTATAAACCATAATACAGTAGACATTGCCCATACTGAGTATGGCAAACCACTTATTTTATAAAAAATTAGATAATATACCCACGCAGATAAAATTACAATTGCAGCTATTACTATTAAAAAATAAGTTTTATCTCCACTTTTATCTATTAGGCCAAATGTGCTAAAAGCTTTAGATTTTGTATAAAAAACCATACCTATACCCAAAAACAAATACGTTAGTGCAGTAATTAACAAACCACCCCAAACAAACTCATACCCAAGCAACCCGTAAAGTGCTGGAAGTGCCAAAATTAATAACGAAACTAGTATAAAAAATATTACTTTTTTCATACGTAGCTTCTTTTTTATTTTAGAAAACTTTAGTATTAAAATTAAAAAAACCACCAATATTGGGGCTAATAAATATTTTAAAAAAAATGTAATTAATGTATCCATTTCAATTCTATTTTATATGCTTAACATTAATTAATTTAAATAAGTGTCATAACCTAAATATTTGTTGTTTAAAGTAAAGTCTAGCTTACCCGTTAAATGGTAAGTTACAAATATTTCTCTATTAGATATAATTAAAAAACTCAAAATTATTTTAACGTTATTAATGTTTTTAAGAAGTTCATTATAATCCTCTACAGACTCATTTAATAGTATACACACTGTTATGTCATCTACCTCACTTTGTACATTACCGTGTAAACCAAAATCTATGCCCAACAAACCATTTCCTAGTGTATTAAATGGTATTTTATTAAAAATTTTAGGTGTATATTTTAGTGTTACTTTTAAGTCTAAAACCTCATATATTAAATCTTCAATAACGGGCAAATTTTCTTTTAATTGTTCTGAATTACATAATTTAAAAAACAGTTTAAATAATTTTACTTTAGGTATATCTAACTTAGCATCTAAAATTTTTTGTGCTATTTTAAAAAGATTTTCACTTGCGTCATCGTCTGTTAAAAAGTTAAGATGACGATTTATTATTTTTGAACTTTCATTAAAAAGATCTGTATCAAAAGGTTGAAAAAAGTTTAAGTTTCTTAACTCTCTTCTTTTGTTTTCTTTAATTGCTTCTACCACTTCTTTATTACTCATAGACGGAGTACTAATGACCAATGGGTGAAACAAAATTTCTGGCAATTGATGATATATGCTATTTCTGCTTAAATGCAGTACTAAAAACTCTTTATACTTACTAGAAATAGACTTATACAGCGTGCTAACATCTAAAATATCTTTAGACAACGCCCTACTATTCATGCCATTGTTTTCTACAATTAGCATTTGATCTAGATCTTTATTTAAAATAAACTTTAACTCTTCATAAAATACTTCTGCTACAAAATCTGCTGTTTCATTTCTCTTTAATGCATCTATATCAAACTCTTCCTCTAACATTTATCCCAAATTAACTGTTCTTCTTTGTAATTAAGTATTATTTTGTCTCCTGCTATAATTTGTTCTGAAATAATAAATTTAGATATCACCTTTTTAATGTAGTTCCTAATAACACCTGCAATTGGCCTTGCTCCGTATTTTTTTGAATATCCTTTTTGGGCTAAGTAGCCTAAAGCCTCATCAGACAATACTAATGAAATATCTTTTTGCTCCAGTAATTGTTTTTGCAAGTTAGAAAAATGAAGCTTAAAAATGTCTTTAGCTATACTTTCATTTATAGGAGAAAAAGGAACTACCTCTGTAAGCCTACCTAAAAACTCTGGTCTAAAATTTTTACTCATTACCTCTATTAACTGGTTAGATGTTGGTATGGTTCCTTGCTCTATTTGCTCTGCAATCCATTGACTTCCTATGTTAGAGGTAAATATTATAATTGCATTAGAAAAATCTCCGCTTCTGCCTAATTTATCATGTATTACCCCTTCATCCATAATTTGAAGAAAAACATCATAAACAGAACTGTGAGCTTTTTCTATTTCATCAAAAAGAACAACAGAATATGGTTTTTGCCTAATTTTATTTACCAACATACCACCTTCTTCATACCCAACATAACCAGGAGGCGCACCATAAAGTAATGCCGCTGAGTGTTCTTCCTTAAATTCAGACATATCAAACCTAATCATAGCATTTTCATCATCAAACAACAACTCTGCTAAAGATTTTGTAAGTTCTGTTTTACCTGTTCCAGTAGGACCTAAAAAGAAAAAAGATCCAATAGGTTGTTTTGGGTTTCCTAAACCACTTCTAGATTCTATTATAGCATCTGATAATGTTTGTATTGCGTTTTGTTGCCCTTTAACTCTTTCTTGCAACTTATCTTCTATACCAAGTATTTTTTCCTTTTCTTCTGCTTGTATTTTGCCTAATGGTATACCAGATATATCTGCAACTATAGACTCTATTTCTGTAGGTTCTAATACATTTATTTTTGAAGAAGATTCTTGCTCTAGCAAACCAAGTAGTTTATGTATTTTTGCTAAACTATTTTCTATACTGTCATCATCTAACAGTGTTAAATTTTCTGCTATTTTAGATGTAAGTACTACACTTATTTTTTTATAAATAGTTTTAAAAAGTAACTCTAAATCTCCTTTTTCAACAGTTTCCCCCTCTTCTATCTGTTTTAGTGACTGTTTAAACTTTTCTATTTCTTTTTGAGCATTTTTATTACTCATTTTTACTGCAGCCAAAGTTCTATCTAACAGATCTATAGCTCCATACGGTAATTTATTTTCTTTAAAATATCTTTTAGATAGTTTTATGGTTTCTTTTAAAGCCTCATCTGAGATTTTTAAATCGTAAATACCTTGTAAACGTATTTGGTGTTTTTCTAAACATTTTAAAAGTAAAAAATGATCTAGTTCTTCTAAAAACACCATTTCTAATTTACTATTAATTGGATGTTTTTCTATATTTTTTCTGTACGCATCTGATGTTATTGTAAAAACAATATTTGTAGAACCCTCTGCTAGCTGTGAGTTTAAAATATTAGTAACCATACTAGATTTACCAGATGTGTTTTCTAATAAAATTTGAAGGTCATCTATAACTAAAACTACTTGTGTTTCTAACTTGTGTAGTTTTTCAAACAACTCTACAATTTTTTTAGAAATTTCATTCTCAGAACTACAACTAGCTAATAGTTTAGATACGTTTAAACCAAATACTAGAGTGTTTCTTATAATTTCATCTTCATTATTTGCAAGTTCAGACACAAAAGATTTTACAACTGCTGTTTTACCTACACCTGAGTCTCCTATAAGTAAAGTTCCTTTATTCTCTGATCTTTCAATATTTTCTAAAATAGACCTAACTTCTTTTTCTCTTCCTATTATTAAAGAGCCATCTGCTATTACCTTTTCTGTTTTTAAATTTACTGAAAATGGCGTGGAAGAAACCACTTGATTTTCTGCATCTGAAGCAGATAACAGGTTTAATTTTGGCACATTGTACTGGTTAAGTATATCATTTTCATTTACTCCTAAAGATTCTATTTGAGCCTTAGAGTACACTACCCCATCCCTAACTACAGCTGTAAACACACATATAGGATCTATAAAATCTGTACCTAGTTTAATTTTAGACCTTATAGCGTCTTCTAATACTATTTGTAATTCTGCGTCTTGCAGTGTTTCTTCATCATAATCTGCAGAAGGGGTATACATTTCTCTTCTAACCTCAAACCATTCTGCTATATAACTAATGTCTTTACCTAACCCTTCTAAAATTTCTTTAAGTCCTGTTGGCTCTATAAGCATAGCCATAACCAAATGTGCAACACCGTAAGATGAATGTTTTTCGTTTAATGCATTATGTTTGGCCATTTTCATAGCCGAAATTAATCCTTGACTAAAATCTAATTCTTTCATGTTAATTATTGAATTACTACGTTATACGGAATACTGCTAATTGACTTTTGCGTAAGCTCATTTTCAAAATAAACCCCTAACCTATTTAAGTCTAATGCTGATGAAAACAGTGTGCTTAGCGTAATTATAACATCTGTGGTTCTTATTATTCCTTTTTTCTTTTCTTTAGATATTTTAACTCCTGGTTTTATTTCTATGGTAGAAACGTAGTTTCCTATTTGTTGATTAATGTAACTTTTAATATCTGCAGTAGAGACTATACGTTCTTTAGTTAATAGTCCATATCTTAAACTGTCTATTTGTTCCCTCTCCTCTTTTCTAATTTTTCCGCCAATGGTTTGCGTTAGCAGTCTAGTTTTTTTTATATTAAACTCGTTGGTTGCATATTGGTTAAACCTACTGTGCTCATCAAAACCATTGCCCACTTCTGCATTTGTTATCCAGTATTCTATTTCATAATTAGTACCATTGGCATAAGGGTATGTTAATAAAAACGGATTTTGCAAAATATCTACATCTTTAATATTCTCCACTGCTTTTTGCTCTAGTAAAGCTAGTTGGCTTACTAACTCTTCTAAATAGGCTTCTAATTTTTCTGGGTTCATTGCAGTAAATGCATTACCCTCTTCCCTAATTGCTTGTATTACCTTACCAATTAACACTTTTGCACTACGGGTATCAAACTTTTCTATGTCTCCAAAATAAAGGGAATAGCTGCCATTTTTTTTATTTTCATAATCTTTTAAAATGTTTTTTAGATAATTACCATTATCATCTTGCGCAGATTTTACATTTAAAAAGTAATTTTTAGATTCACTTGGCAGCGATACTATTCGTCCGTTTTTTTTATAGTTATGTTGTTTGTAAATTCTTTTTCTGTTAACAACAGGTACTGCATTTAAATAAACGTGAAATTCTTTTAATTTTTTATAACTAAATATCTCCGGTAATTTTATTTTAACCCAAAAAAGATTTTGGTCATAATCTAAATCTCCTACTTCTTTTTTTGCAAAAGGAAATAGTTGAGACAATGACTTTTTAGTGTGAGCATTTTTACTTAGCTCTAACAAATAAAAATAATCTTTATAATAGTTATTTATTTCATTAAAATAATGAGTTTCATCTAAAGCATCTGGCTCAAAATCTTGTTTGGTGCAATTAACATTAACTCTATTTTCACCGTTAACAGACATTGCATTTAACAAAGGGTATAATGTTAAATCTTCCATTAAAATAGTAACAGACAGTTTGTCTAAACTATTTAGTTGCTCATCTGTTATTTCTATACCTAGCCACAGCGCATTATCTTCTACTCTATTGTTTGCGTCAAAAAAAGTATTGGTAATTATCTCATTATTAGTATAACTTACAATATCTGTATTAATAAGTTTATGTTTTACTTGAGCTTTATATATATTAGATTTTACCAAAGGAGTAAAAAATACGCTTAAATTATCTTTTCCGTAGCTACTAGTGTTTACATAAAAATGATTTTCTGAAGAAACAGTATAAGAATCATCATTTGGGTAAATTAGCATTAACCCATGTGCAGGCATTGGCGAAGACCATTTGCTACTCATTAATATTCTAGACAACCTATGTAGTAATTGAGTGTCTGACAATTTAATTTCCTGATACAGTTTTGCTTTTTCATACGCATAAACATCTATTAACAGGTCTATTAAAGGGTCTATATCATTTGCCTCATTTATGCCCCACAATTCCATAGAGCGTTTTAACATTCTTTTTTTTAATGTTAAAAATGTTTGGTCTCTCATATTATATTATTGTGATAAAGGGCTTATGTATATTAAGGTACTAAAATTAAAATCCATATCGTTCTCTACTAGTTTTCCCTTAACTGTAATTTGTGATTTTCTACGTATTTGTGTGTTTTCACTATTAGATAAATTATCGTCTACTTCAGATAACACAACAGCTACTTTGATATCTTTTAATCTTGCTTCATATTTAATTATTGCTTCTGTTAAAGAATTTTCAACTTGTTCTTCCCAATCTTGTATACGTACAAGCTGACTAAACTCTAGTTCCCAAATTTTTGAACCAAAATCATCTCTACCCACTACTTCTCCATATCTAGATGTTATCATCATCATAATATGCTGGGCTATAGACTCTACTTTAGAACACCTATCTGCACTTTTATTCATTAAAATTTCAGAAAAATCAATTGGCAACTTCAAATAGTTCATAAGTTTTATATCTTTGATAAGTAATATCTTACTCGTATACTTACATTTTAATTAAAACAAATATAATTTTATGTTTTAAATAAAATAAGTATATTCATATTAAAATTATAAAAAACTAGATAATATTAATAAAAAAAATAGACAATATGGCAATGTACAATTACGGCATAGGAGGTAATGAGGTTAAGCTAGATGTTAACGAATCTATAGCAGACATACCTTCTAACAGAACTTTACTTGTTCAAAAATTAACTGACGAAGCACCTGTATCTCCAGAGGCAATTCATGGACTACAAACTGTAGAAGAAGTTTTTGAAAAATTTTCTCCTTCTGTTAAACTAGAATTTCAGGATGAAAACGGAAGTGACATTAGTGAAGAAATGAAGTTTAAAAACATTGGAGATTTTGATTCTAAAAAAATAAAAGAGAATAGTGAGTTTCTAAGTAAATTAAATATTGAAAAGGAACAAAACGTAAAAATATCTCGCCAATTATCTTCTAACAGAGCTCTTTTGAAGGCCTTAGAAAACCCTGATACTAAAAACGCACTTATTCAAATTTTGGAAGAGTCTATCGCTGAAATAAAAAATGCAGAAAAATAACGATCAAAAAAACAAGTAATGGCAGAAAAAACTCAAGCTAGTAAATCTATAGCTACACAGTCTAAACAAGCAGAATCTACAGGCGTATTAGATGCAATAGATTTACTGAAAGAATTTGGAGGATTCTCGTTTTTAGAAAATGTAATTGATGGTTACACCAACCTAAACCCAAACAGAAAGGCAAGAAGAAATATTTTTTTAACTGATGACCAGTGGGAGTTAGAGCGTAAAAATTTAGTAAACAGACTTACTGTTTGGCTAGAGCTTTTAAAAAGCAATAAAAATAGCGAAGAAATGCGCGACATTGCTAAAGAGAAAGCTTTAAAAGTAGGTGAAATCTTAAATGCAAATTTAAAAGAAGCATTAAAGAGAACTAAAGAATTAGAGACTTCTTACAGATCTGTTGCTCATTTCTACAAAAACACAGAAAGTGATAAGGTCAAAAATGCTACTATTATTAACGCAAGTATGGAGCAGCTAAAGGATTTAGACAACCCTTACTTTATTGATTATATTAGCAACGAGCTAAAACAAAATTTTGACAGATTAGACCTAAGACAAAATTATTCTTTACTAGTTATTCCTGGTTATTTAGGATCTAATGCCATATTAGATAAATGGTCTAAAATTGCTTTTGAAAACAAAACCGTTTTACTAACAGATTTTCAGGATTTAGAAACACCAGATGACGTTGTAGATTTATTTTTTAACTCTGACCACACCGGAGGAGATGTTTACAAGTCTAACACACTAATGACCTGTAACTATTTATTAGGCAGAAAAAAAGATGATATTGTTGGTGAAGAAGACAACTTATACGTACCTCCTTCTACTGCTTTAGCAGGTAAAATATATAGTACTTTAATGTCTCAGGTTGTAGCTGGTAAAAAGTTTGGTGGAATTAACGAAGTAGAAAGCGTACGTTTTGACCTAAAAAAGAGTGAGATCTCTGAATTAGAAAAAATGGGATTAGTACCTATGGTTAATGAGTACAGTAAAGTAATGGCTTTTTCGGCAAAAACATTATTTAACGGAGACAATTTAGGACTACAAACTTACTCTGTAGTACGTGTTTTTGACTATATCACCAAGGTATTATTTGACTTTTTAAACAGAAGAGCTTTTGAAAACTGGACAACACGAACTGAGTCTGATTTAAGAAGCCAAATTGTTAAGTTTTTAGATAGTATACAAGGACCAACAAAACTTATAGAGAAATTTAAAGTTGTAAAAATTGAACAAGATCCTAACCAAAAAGATAGGGTTTTAATAGACATACATATTACACCTTACTTCCCTGCAAAAAGTTTTGTAATACAATTAGATGGGCACAAAGGAGATGGGCCAGAAGAAGCTGTTTGGCATAGTGAATACAACCAACAATAAGCTTTTATATAAAAAAGAATGGTCTTTAATTTTAAAAAAGACCATTCTTTACATAAATATTACTAAAATTCAAAGCATATCTTTTTTTAAAATTAACGCTTACTATGTTTATAAAAACAACCAACCCATACCCCTCTTCCCTTTACAAAACAAAATCACTAATAACTACAGAAAAACCTACAAAAAAAAGTGATTTTTATTTAAAAGTTTAAAGAAAAATTAAATATATTGCTCAAGTTTTAACTACAAAAACATAGCAACAAAAAATTAATTAATTGATTTTTAAAAACTTTAAACTAACAACAAATTATACTTAACCAAGCTATATTAATGCACACTAGTAAATTAACATAGCCCACAAAAGTGTATTTTAAAATAAAATCTTACAAAAAATGAAACACTGAATTTAACTAACAAATTGCAACACATTACCACATATTGCAATATTTAATTATGTATAAAAGTTAAATGTAAATTTTATTTTATGAAACCATTAAATCATACAAAAAGAAGAAAACAAATAGTAAAATTCTCTCTCTACTTTAGTCTTTTAATTATTGTACTATTAGTTTGCGGCTCTTTTACGCTTAATACTGCTACAAAAGGCATAACATTACTAGTTGAAAAAAAAGATAACTACGATGCTATTTTTAAAAAGCAAGCGGAGCTCAATTTTCAATTAGAAGACATTTACAAAAACCTAAGCAGTTTAAAAAACAAAAGAAGAACTTTAACAGAGCATAAAGAAATGCAAAAGTTAATTTCTGATACACGCTTAAGTTTAGAAAAAGAGATTAACATTAATAAGCATGATGCTAAAAACTACAAACTATATCAAGAGCTTTTTAACCACTTAGGGGAAATACAATCTATTATGGATGTTTACAAAAAGGAAGAAAGCAAAAGACTACACAATATAGATCAGCTAGAAAAATGTAAACAAAAATACCGAGAAATAAACTCTAACCAATTTAACTAACTATGCAACTAAATGAAAAATCATGGAGAAAAATTAGGTTTGCCTTATTTTTTTCTTGGGTAGTAGGAATTCTGTTTGTAATAATTGTAAACTTTTTTGTTTCTATCCCTGTATTAGAAAGCAAAGAAATTATGAGCGACATTAGAAATTCTGAAGAAATACTAGCTGCCCAAAATAAGTATACTACACAGGTAATAGCAATTCATGACACTATTAAAACAATAGAGTTTGATATTAACCAAGTGCAAAGAATAGACGATATAAAAAGAGATATCTATGCTTTAGAAGATATTTACAAAATAAATAACAAAAACAACAAATATCTTTTTGGACAACAATCATCAAGAATATTAAAAATTTATTTTGACATTAATGAGGCTTTAAACAAATCATTAAAGAACAATAAATTAATAGAAAAAAACCTAAATGAATGTAAAGCAAACATATAGATATGAGCAATAAAAATAAAATTATATTATTAAGCACACTGCTACTAATATCATTAGTTATCATCATTTTAAGTTTTTATCCTTTTAACTCTGATTTAAAAAATTTAGACTTTTATATTTTTGACTCTAATGATAATAGCCATTTTGAACAAAATGAAGAGTTGGACTTTTTTTTAAACGATACTTCTGCTATTAAAGATAAAAATTTGGTATGGCATTTTGGAAACGGAGACACTATTAAACGCAACTTAGATGTTAAATACAAATATAAGGAGGCCGGCAGGTATTTAATTACTGTTGATATAGATAAAAACCATACATTATCTAAATACATAAAAGTAATATCTGTAAAAGAACGTAAGGTTATAGACTCTATACCTAAACTTTTTGGACCAGATGAAGGCTACACAGGAGAAGAACTAATATTTACCTCACAAGGGCCAGGTATAGATACTTGGTATTGGGAGTTTGGAGAATCTGGCACTGTAGATGCTTATGAAAAGCAAAATGTTTACGTATACTCTGAGCCTGGTATTTATGACGTAAAACTTACCACAAACACAACAGAATTTCCTATTCACCATAGAATTAAAATTCTTCCACGTTTTGAAAAATTAGATGAAATGATAACTGTAGATTCTCTTTCACTAGCAGAAAACGACATAAAAAAACATTTACAAGCTATTGCAGATGCAGATGTAACAGACCGTAAAACGTTTAACCAACAATTTAACTACATAAAAAACAAATACACTTGTAATAATGCTAATGAAGTGGTAGTTGTGGTAAACAATAGCAAATACAATGATCTTTATAGTTATTGCCAAGGCTTGCATTATTTAGACGGCAAACGAAATAAAAAAATTAGCATCAATAGTATAGAATTAGAAACTTATAAATGCATAAAAAGAATTAATGTAACTCAAAGCATGTTAGAATGAAAAATAACCAACCAAAAAACATAGTAACATTTGCAATAACTTTTTTATCTGTAGTGCTTTTAAACACGGTATATGCACAAGTTTTTAAATATGAAAAAATTGAAAAAGTAGGCTACAATAGTTTTAACTACCCTAATGGTGATGCCAATGCCATAAAACTAAAAAAAGATAAATCTATACTCGTAGTATACTCAGACCGTAGCAACAATACATCATACACAAACAGGTATAGTCAATTTAAAAAAGGATCACAACCATTTTTAGAACCCTATATTGTAATAAACGATAAAAACGATGCTTATGAAGTTGTATTAGCAGACTCTAGTTTAATAGGAAAACCTAAAGGATTTTTCTCTTTTCTAGTAAACAGAAAACATCATTTTACAGATACAAAAGCACTTAATTATATTGGGTGGATATCTAAAAGCAATACATTAAAACATAAAAATTCACTGTTAAGTACAATTAACAATAAACCTTTAAAATACAAGGTTGGCATAAGTAAAACAGGAGGCTTTTACAAGCTAAATACGTTTTTTACAGGAGACAGTCTTTTTGTTTATCAAGATCCCTTTTTTAAAAATCCTTTAGATAAAAAATTAGTATTAAACCAAACTGTTTATCCTTACAAGTATAATGAAACAGGCAATGCGGTGTTAGTATCTAACTCACCAACAATTAATGGTGCAAAAACAAATATTATGGGCTGGGTACCTACAGAGTTAATAGCACCCATTGGTCAAGGTCACGTATACAATATTGCTTTGCAGTCTTCTAACATACCTTTAAAAGAGTGTAATAATTTGTTGTTATCTAAAGACAATATTTACGCTAGTTACCTTTACAACAATACTCTTAATAAACCTACAGAAGCAACAAACTCCTTAGCTAGCATTCCTTTTTATATTTGGAATCATAAAGAGAATAAAATTATAAATGTAAAAGGTAACAATGTATTAATTAATGATGCAAACAGATTAGAAAGAGAAAGCAAAACAATAAATTTTCACTTTATATTTAATGAAGATGAAAAAGCTAGCATTAGACCACTAATAAACTCTTTACAAAATATAGGATTATTTTTTCCGGAACATGAAGACCTAAACTTTACCTTTTCTGCAATTAGCAGAAGTAAAAACGGATCATACATATTACCTAAAACCACATCATTTACAAAATGGGTTAATTTTATTCAGAATATTGTTGAAAAAATGCCTGTTAAAGAAGGTACACATACAGAAAGCTACCTTAATTTAAGCCAAGCAATAGACGCATCATTAGCTAACAACTTTAACACTAATAAAAGTTTTGAAAACAATTTTTTTATAATTGCTGGTAGCAGTGGTAATTATAATTTAGATAAGCAAGAGCATTTAATAGAAAAAATGGCTTTATACTCATCAAAACTATTGTTTGTACAATTACAAAACCGCTCTAACGAAAGTTATCAGAACAATTTATTACTTGCCAAAGAAATTTTATCAGAAGCATCAAAAAACTATAATAATCATATAGAAAACTATATTATAGATAATAATTTAACCGTAAGCAAAAATAGCTTAATAAATTTAGAAGCAGAAAACAGCAATATATATGTTTATGACGCACCAAAAAATAGTTTATTTAATGGTGGTATTATTTTTCCTAGTATAAATAACAGCATAGAGCCTAAGGCCTTAAGCGTAGCCATAGACACTATTTTACAACGCACTTTAAACACTAATAATAAACTAATAACGTCATTAAATAACTACAAAAGTAAGCTTGGAGTACTAAAATCTAAACCATCTCCTTTCTTAAAATGTATGTTTAATTCTGATAGTTTACAAATTAACCTTGTAGACAAAAATAACCCTAATGATATTTTTTACAAAAACGTTCAGTTAAACACTGCCACCGTTAATGGTTACCAAAAAGGATATCATATGAACAAGTCAGAGATTGTTACACTTATTGAAAATTACAGAGCTCTTTTACCAAGGTTTTCTAAGTCTAAGTTAAACTCTTTAAAAGACCAGGCAACACTTTACTTTAAAACTAAAGACACTACTACGGTTACAGATATTCCTTTAAACAAAAGAAATAAAAGAGTTTTAAAAAGAAACTACAAAAAACATATTAAAGGAATAAACAAAACCTTTAAACGAAAAGTAATTAGCAGAAGAGACAATTTAACCAAACTATTCTTTTACAAAACTGGCATTAAACCAGATGCAGATTTTAATAAGTTTAAAAGCTTAAAGGTTAAAAGTACCGAAGCAAGTAAAAAAGGTTTTAATGACTTTTATATGTTAAACAGAAAAAAATTAGACCTGTTAGAAAAAATGTTTTTAGACAATAAACTTACCAAAGTTAATAAGGATAGTTATTTTATACCTGAACATTTGTTGTTGTAAGTAATTGCAACGGTTAAGTTTTACAACTCCCAATTGAAATTCTTTTGGGAGTTTACTTAAAAACACGATGACCATTTATCGTAAAAAAACAACACATTATCTTATGTACATAAACTAAAATGTTGCTAAATTTAAAAGATTTTTCCTACTGTTTTATTTTTAAAAAAATAAAGTAAACACCAATAAACACAAGTATTTGTAAGTTTTTACACTGTAAAATTATCATTAAATACAGGTTAATTTAGCGATTATTTTTTTGTAACTAAATATATTTTAATACATTAGCTTACATAAAGACAATATTTTAGAATTTTTCTCTTTTTTCCAAAATAAAATAATGTCAGTTTAAGGATTTAGGTCCAAAACTTAAATATGGAGAAAATTTCAAAAATTTAGTTTTTTGATGCTTTCTCTTTTTTTTGTACTAGTCGAAACTAGAGAAACTTTAAAATT
>NZ_ARZX01000033.1:0-17769 GCF_000568425.1 Cellulophaga geojensis KL-A | reverse complement strand
CGAACCATGGACCCCCTGATTATGAGTCAGGACTTTTTTTTATTCATATAGTTTCATCAACTTTCTTTTGTATTGAAAATCAATTAATTAAGTAATTAAATTTTTCTTATGGTTATATTTAATATACTTTTAACCTACTAATTGTTGTACTAATGTTGTATTGATATGCCCACTGTAAAATCTGTTTTACGCAAGACAAAATTAACAAATAATAAATATCCTATATATCTAAGAATAACTTATTTAAGAAAATCTAAGTTTTTTAGAACTAATTTTAATGCTTCTCTTAAAGAGTGGAACCAAAAAACGGGTCAGTTTAATTCTAAAACTGAAAACTCAACACAAAATAATAGAGTTCTTAAAAAATTTGAAAGTAAAGTTTTAGAAATAGTAAATGGATTTGAATTAGAAGATAAGGATTTTAGCTTAGAGTCTATAGAAAGAGCTTTAAGAGTTGAAGCAAACCCTATTACAAACAATTTTTTTATTTTCTTCAGCATAATTACCAGAGAAATGCTTGATAGTGGAAGAACAGGAAGTGCCAAAGTAAATAAAGACACCTATAACTCATTAAAATTATTTAACAAGGGCTTATTAGAATTAACTTTTGAAGATTTGAATGCCGATTTTCTGTATAAATATGAGGTATTCTTAAGAAAAAGAGGAGGAACGGATGGTGGTATAGGCGTTAAAATGCGAGCAATTAGAAGTGTTTATAATTTAGCCATAAAACGTAACATTACTAAGGAAATTAACTATCCCTTTAAGAAATATAAAATAGCTAAATTAAAGGGTAAAAGCTTAAAAAGAGCTCTGAATTTAGAAGACATATACACTATAAAGAATTTTGATTTTTCAAACCAACAACATTTAATAAACTCAAGAAACTATTTTTTATTTAGCTTTTTTACCCGAGGAATGAATTTTGCAGATATGATGAGGCTAAAATGGTCTAATATTTCAAACGATAAAATATTCTATACAAGGTCTAAAACCAATTATAATTTTTCAATAAAAATTTTAAGCCCTGTTCAAGAAATATTGGACTATTACAAAACCAATGCACTTTCTACTGAATATGTTTTTCCTATATTATTAAGGGACGGTCTTAAACCAAATCAAATAGAGAATAGAAAACATAAAGTTTTAAAAGCATTTAATAAAGATTTAAAAGCCATAGGGGCTTTATGTAAAATAGATCATAAACTAACTAGTTATGTTGCAAGGCACAGTTATGCAAACTGTATGAGGAAAGCAGGGAGCTCTACAGAGATTATTAGCGAGAGTTTAGGGCACCAAGAACTTAGTACAACAAAAGCTTATTTAAAAGAGCTGGGAGCGTCTGAAATAGATAATGCTTGTGATTCTTTATTATTAGATACAGCCTCTTAATTTAAGCACTCCACTCGCTATACTGTCCTTCTGCTTGCTGCATAATTTCTTGTAAAATATCATTTAGTTTACTAATAGATATTTTTCCCCTTAGCTCTTTCTTTACAGCTAAGCGAATTGAAGCTTTCGCATTTTCCTTTTTGGTCCAATCTAATTGAAGATTAGATTTTACCGCTTTTACAATGGCGTGTACAATATCTTGTATTGGGCCTTCCTCTTTAACTATTTCCTTTTTTGCTGCTAGAATATCATAAAAAGCCAGCTCTTCTTCACTTAAACCTAACTCCCCTGTTCTTTTATCATCATTTTGCAAATTTTTAGCCCTCTCTATTAGCTCTGCTATTGTTGCATAACTATCTAAAGCATTTGTATGATATCTATCTATCACCTTTTCAAGTTCTTCTCTTAAAGACGTGTACTTTTTAATGTTTTTATGAAGTCGTAATTTAATTTCATCTTTAAGAATGTTTTTAATCAACTCTATTTTTAAAGCGTGTCCATCTTTTTCATTTTTAGCCCCTAATAAAAAGGTTTCATCTAAAATGGAAATGTCTGGTTTTTCTATTCCGGCCATAGCAAATACATCTACTATGTCTTCAGAATCTATACTTTGACTAATTAATTCTTTAATTTTCTCTTTTTGTTCGCTTCTGCTCGATGTTACCGACTTTGCATTACGCACCGCCTTAGATACGTGTTGCGCAAATAATACATCCACAGCATAATCTTGAATTTCGGGCTGACTTTTAACTATAGATAATAAACTAGATAATGTTTTCTCTGCCTTCATGTAACTGTGAGCATCTTCATCATATTTAATGATATGATTTAAAGCTGCCTTTACTAAAAGTACCTTGTCAGCATCACGCAAACGTTTCCAGTCTGAATAATCTATAGATTGAGGAATAAAGCCCTTGCAAATTTCAACTTGATTGAAAAATAACTCTAAAGCTTGTTCTATATCTATTGTTGGCTTGCCTTTACCACCACCATCTGTGTATTTATTGGTTGCTGTTTTTAGGTTATCACCAATACCAATATAATCTACAATAACACCGTTTTTCTTATCTTTAAAAACACGATTTGTTCTTGTTATGGCTTGCATTAAATTATGGCCTTTCATAATTTTGTCTACATACATGGTATGCACGCAAGGCGCATCAAAACCTGTTAACCACATATCTCTAACAATCACAATTTTTAAAGGATCGTCTTCTTTTTTTAATCTCTTTTTTAAAGCTTCGGTAGCATCTTTAGTTCTAAAATGTGGATTCCATTCTATAGGATCTTTAGATATATTACCTGTCATTACTACAGCTACTTCCGGACAACCTTCTAAGGCAATTAACGCATTATGCATTTTAACGCAATTGCGCCTACTCATGCAAACTACCATAGCTTTTCCTGCTAAAGTGTTTGTTCTATTTGTGTAATGATTTAGTATGTCTTTTGCTATTTTATTTACCCTGTCTTCACTTCCTGCAGCATCCTCAATTGCTGCCCACTTTAAGTTACTATTATCTTCTACATCACCAGTCATATTATCTACTTCATCGTCAATAGCTTCGTTCCATAAATGCAATTTTGCTAAACGTGGTTCGTAAAAAATCTTAACTGTGGCGTTATCTTCTACAGCTTGTTTAATATCGTAGGTATGTATTACAGATCCAAACACTTCTTGTGTATCTGCATCTTTACTATCTACTGGTGTACCTGTAAAACCTATAAAGGACGCATTAGGCAATGCTTTGCGCAAATTAGAAGCAAAGCCATCTAGCAAACCATATTGAGTACGATGTGCTTCGTCTGCCATTACAATAATGTTTTGGCGTTCTGATAAAACCGGATGTTCCAGTTCGCCTAAAGCCTCATCTGTAGTCTGTTTTAGTCTAAATTTTTCTATGGTTGTAAAAATAACACCACCAGCGCCTGCGCTTAGTAAGTTACGCAAATCTTGTGTAGTATCTGCGTGTTGTACATCTCCAACTAAATCTTTAGCAAGTACAAAGTTTTCATACAATTGCATATCCAAATCGCTACGGTCTACTTGTATAACAATGGTAGGATTTTTTAATTCTTGTAGACTACGTAAAATACCTGTATAAATAGCCATAGAGATACTTTTTCCAGAACCTTGCGTATGCCAAATAACACCAATACGACCATCACCAAACGGACGTACCGATTTTTTTGCTGCTTCTACTGCAAAGTTAACACCGAAAAACTGATGATACTTCGCACCCTTTTTAATAAGTGTGCCATTATGATCTTCATGAAAAATGAAGTTTTTTATATAATTCAGTATTCTGTCTTTTGGGAATAAGCCGAATAACAAAGTGTGCATCTGGAAATCGTCATCTTGTACGGTATCTCTACCGTTAATACTTTTCCAAGCGGCAAACCATTCCTTACCCGAACTAAACATACCATGTTGCGCCTCGTTTCCATCGCTAATAATGGTTAGGGCATTATACTCAAACAATAACGGAATGTCCTTTTTGTAATGCTGTATTTGATTGTGTGCTTCTTTTATGTTGGTGTTTTGGTCGTACCAGTTTTTAAGCTCAAATACAATTAATGGTAAACCGTTTATGTAAATTATGATGTCTGGACGACGTTTGTTTTTACCAATAATAGAAAACTGATTGACTGCCCAAAACGTATTATTTTCTGGGTTATTAAAATCGATGGGGTAAATATGTACTGCTTTTTCCTTACCTGAAGCGTCCTCGTACGCAAACTCAATACCTTTAGTCAATTTTAAATGAAAGGTACGATTACGATGCTCTAGATCTGCTCCTGCATTATTGGTAAACTCTGATACTGCTAAGGTTTGAATCTCCTTTGGAATATCTGGATATTGTTGTTGTATAAAGTGAAGCAACCTATCTTTTAAGACCACTTCGGTATTATGATTTTGTGGTAAGACTGTGCCCAATTGGTGTTTGTAACCTAAATCGGTTAACCAATCTATGGTGGCTTGTTCTATGGTTGCTTCTGTTGTCATAATTCATGTCCTGTGAAAACAGGAATCTTATTAATTAAACTAGGTTTTCTACTTGTGCTCTAAATTCTTTTAAACGGATTTCGCCACTTATTAGTTTTGGTAATAGGGTGTCACGGAGTTTTGTTAGAGTTTGGTTTTCTTGAGAATTAATAAGTATTTGTTCATCAAATTCGTTTAATTGGCATTCAAAGTTATTTAAATTTACCTCTCCTGGATACAATACTTCTATAGCTTCAAATGTAGATTTATTAATTATCGGCATAGTCGTTCCATCTCCTGCTAACCTCTTTAAAAGTGAATAATTATAAACAAAGAAGCAATACATATAATGATAGTTATTACATTTTAGTGAATTGATTTGTTGATTTGTTAAACAAGAAACTTTTGAAATTGCAACTTTTCCCATATCTGAACCAATGCAAGTGACTATTATTGAATTTACAGGAATAACATTTCTTTGATGCTTCTCAATTCCTAACTTAGAAATAGAACGCTTCGCGTTTAATATATGCTTCCCATAATTTTTAAAATCTGTAGGTGTTACAAATGGCATTTCATCTCCAAAATGCTCTGGAAACTTTTTAGAAGGCGTTTTACCTGTTATAGTATCTCCAAAATCTTTAACACTCTTAACTTCCCAACCCTCAGGAATTAATCCCAACTCACTATCTACAAACTCGCCATCTTTAAAAGGACCAAAATCTACAAACCAATGTTTGTATAATGCCATAGCCATGTTTTCTAAGGTTTTGTTTATGGCTAGGTTGTTTTCTATTCTATCGTCTATTGCTGATAGGATGTTGGCTATTTGGGTTTGTTCTGGGAGGGGTGGTAATTCAAGTTCTAAATTCTGAAAAGCTTCTTTTGCAACTCTTTGTCTTCCTGAAGTTCCAATCATATTAGCTTCCGCAAACTGTCTAACAAAAGGTTCTCTAGATAAATAGTAAACAAAATCATTATCAGAAACATTTTCTTTTCCTCTAAAAACTAAAAATTCTGTTGAGCCGAAACCTATATTATTGCTTAAACCTTGTACCTGACAAATTTTACCATTCTGTAAACAAGGTGTAATTCTAGCAAATAATGTATCTCCATTTTGAAACTTTGCTCCTCCTTTTAACTTCTTTACGTTTGAAGGTAAAACTTTCCTGCTAGTCGGATCTAAGTCTTTCATTTCAACAAAAGAGTATTCTTCCTTAGAATTAAATTTCATTCTAGGGTTTATATCGATGAAGTCGAAAAGTTTATATGTTTTCCAGTTATTTGGCATTATTTATTTTTATAGATGATTTACCAATAACTTTGATACGCTGTTCTATTGCACCCATACTTTGACTTCCATCAATTTTCAATTCTTGCTTTTTTATCATCTTACTAATTTTATCCTTTAATGTTTTATTGCCATTACATTTAAAACTTAGATATAAGTAAAGTTTAAAAACAGTAGTTTGTTTGAGCATAGGGATATTTATTAAATCTATAAGTTCATCAATTAAATTAGTACGCCCTTTAATATCTAAATCAATTAGCGAAAAATACAGAATAAGAAGTTTTAATTCATTTCCTTTTTTATTTTGTTTCAGCTCATCTATTTTTTCTTTGAGAACAACTTCTAAATTGGCTTGAATTGCCATATCATAGAAAAATGTTTGTGCTACAATTGGTAAAAATTGAGTAAGAAGTTTGATTAAATCTTCTTCTGTAACATTATTATCTATCTCACTTATATTTTGAGAACTGATGTCCTCTATCAAAGAAAAAGAGAAAGTACAAGTGCTATTTAAAATAAAGTCAAAAACCTCATTATTAAATTCATCCTTCTTTTTAATCTTGGAATTCCTATAAACACGCCCTAATATATAAAGTGCATTCTCTAAATCTTCAGAGTTACCAGTTATTTCATCATAGTATTTTTTTGGTTTAACATCGGATATTCTTTGATTTGAAGGTGATAAAGATTCTAATATACCATCTTGCTCTTCTGGCTCGAGAGAGTCTTTAATAGTTTCTTTGAGTAAAGTATTAATTTCTCCTGAAATGTTAAATGTTTCATTTACTTTAGTTAAAAGCAATACATCTAAATTATTCAAATCTACCCCCTCATTAATATCACTATAAATAAGCTTAGTTCGTTCAAAAATCTTTTTAACAAAATTATAATTTTGAGGAATTATACCTGCACAGACTTCAAATTCATTTTTAAATGACAAATAAAAATCATCATTATCAATTACTTGATTTCTAAACTCCTCGTCATAAGCCATGTAATAACCTAAAAAATATTCAAAAACACCATTCAACCTAAAGGTATAGTTTCCATTAGCTTCAGATTTTAATATTCCCTTTTCAATTAATAAATCTGATAATGTTCTAGTTGAAATAACAAACCTTTTGTTTTGTGCTTTGTATTCATCTATAAAATCAATCAACTGTCCATATTTGACTAAATAATTATTTTCTAAATATGTAGTAGCTAACTTGTGAGCTAAAGCGCTTAAAAAAGCTTTTAAATCGTCAAAATCAATTTTATACTGTTTTGAAAGAATGAAATTATCTTTATCTAACAAGCTATCAATATAAAGCTCTATTAGTTGAAAATTATTTCCGAGGTTAATATCTATATTCTTTTGAAAAATCCAAAGAAATAACGAAACTGTCCAATAATTTGAAGGAATATTTAATTGATCAAAGACTATATGTATTTTCTCTATAACTTGAGCCCTTTTGTCATCTGACATATCTGGCCACTTGACTGCTAATTCTCTAATCTCTGACCGGGTTAGATCATGCAGATATCTATTTACAAAATCTATATTTCCTATTAAACCGCCAGCAAAAGAAGAAAAAATCGTCTCATTACCTGCCGCAATAATAGAACAATTTTTATGAGAATCTAAAAATTTAGAAAGCGGATTTAAAATTAAAGTTTCATTTTCGTCAAAATTATCCAACAGGATTTTTAAGTGATAATCTTTTAATAAATTTGATGCATTCTTCTTATTAGTTTCATAAAAGTCACTTAATATATCTATAATATCAAGAGTACTGTTTGTGTTAACAATAACTTTACAATCTATATAAATTGATAATACTTTTAGAGAATAAAAATTATGCAAAATATCTAATGATATCTTATAAAGCGTTGCTGATTTCCCACTTTTATCTTTCCCAAATAGAATTTGATTTTCTTTCTTGTTTGATATTAGATCTGTTAAACTATATTTTTTTTTATTTTTAGGGCTCGGATTACTTTGAGATTCAGCTTTTATAATTGGATTAGTAAATAAATTCAAAAAATCATTTTCTTCTTTGACCTCCTTATATGACAAGAACAACTTATTAGCCTCTTTAGATTGATGTTCTAGCCTTTTGCGAATAGTAACTCTAAATTTATTTTGTTTTTGTTTTTCTTCATCTACTGGAATTTGAGCATTCTTGTTGTCTGTGAAATAAAATGTTTCCTCGTTCTTATTATACATTGCATTCTTGAGACTTAATTCAAAAGATTCTATATCTACATCAATAATAGTATACCCTATATTATCTTTTTCTCCACTTAAAGTAGCTGAAGATGTTGAATGATAAATACCAATGCCAGAAGTTACGTGCAACGTATCCCTATTGGCATGAACATGCCCTGAATACATCATATCATAATCTTTATAAATAATATCTTCTAAAGCAAATTGATTCCAATCTCTAAAATCACTTAATGGATGATGAAGCATCATTATCTTTAAGTCACATTTACCCAGCTCTCTAGAAGCCCTTTTTAAGTAATGGATTGGATACATTAAATTCCCTGTATCAGTATTTGAGTCATTAGCTCTCCATGCAGAATTTATAGTGGTAATTCCAATCTTTTTTCCGTTAATATAACGAATATGTGTTGTGTATAAATTATCGACTAAATCATCCTTATATTCAATTACATGTTTTTCATAAAACCTTTCTTGAAACTCATAGTAATTAACCAAATTATCTAAACTAAATTTTAATGATTTACCTCCGTTTTTTAACACAAAATCATCTAGGTCCTCATTATTATTTATACCAAACAAAGAATTCCCTATTTCTTCTAACTCTTGATTCCTAAAAACATCATGATTACCAGGACAAATAAAAATCGATGTTTTATTAATACCCAAAACAGTAGATACATTATTAAAAAACAATTCCTCAAATTCATTAAAATATTTTATATCATCTCCTTTATATACTAAATCTCCTGAGAATAAGACTAAATCTATTTTTCCTTTAAATTTAGTTAAACTGTCTTTTAAGGATTCTACCAATCTAATTTCATCTTCCTTATACTTATCACTTCCGTCAAAATGGAAATCTGTTACATGTAGAATCTTCATATTATATTTTTCTAAAATTATCTAAAATCTGTTTTTGAAGTGTATTCCCTTTTTCAAACTGGGTTTCCAACTGTGCTTTTAATGTTTCCATTTTATCTTCAAATGGAATACCATCGTCTTCAACCGCTTCTGTATTTATATAAATACCTGGTGTTAACTTGTAGTCTTGCTTTTGGACTTCTTCTATGGTGGCGCTGTAGCAAAAACCATCTTCATTTTTATAAGAACCGTTTAAGTTTCTCCAATTATGGTATATTTCCGTTACTTTATTAATATCATCGTTTGTAAAAACACGTAATTTTCTACTTTCCATAGTTCCCATTTTAGAGGTATCTATAAACAAAATATCATTAGAACGCTCTCTATGCACACCATCTTTACCATCTCTGTTTTTACTTAATATAAAAATACAAGCAGGAATACCCGTGGTTAAAAATAGTTTGTCTGGTAAACGTACAATACAATCTACCATACTATTGTCTACCATATGTTGACGTACGTTTTTTTCGCCTTTATTATTAGAGGTCATTGCGCCGTTTGCCATAACTACACTTGCAGTACCAGTATCGCTTAAATGAGACCAAAAGGTTTGCATCCACATATAATTGGCATTACCATCTGTAGTAAACTCTTCTTTTGGTCCAAACAATCTTGGATCATTTTCTGGTAAATCTTCTGGATGCCATTGACTAACATTAAAAGGTGGGTTTACAATAATAAAATCTGCTTCTAGATCTGGAAACTTATCTTGCAGTAAAGAGTCTCCTAAGCGTACATCAAAAGATAAATCTCGTAGTGCTAAATTCATTTTACATAAACGCAGTGTGCCATCGTAACGTTCTTGCCCGTAAATAGAAATGTTTTTCTTATCTCCGTTATGAGCTTGTAAAAACTTAAGCGATTGTACAAACATACCACCTGAACCACAGGCGGCATCAAAGATTTTACCTTCGTAAGGTTCTATCATTTCTACTAATAAACGTACTATGCTTCCTGGTGTAAAGAATTGTCCTGCACCAGAGCCTTCTGCTATAGCGAACTTGCCTATGTAATATTCGTACACACGACCTAAAATATCGCTATCTGGATTTTCTTTTTCGGATAATTTTGGATTTGCTAATAGGTTAATTAAACCTGCGACTTGTTTAGCTGTTAATTGACTTTTAACAAAAATACGTGGTAATATCCCTTTTAAATCATGTCTGTATGTTGCTAATGTTTGGTCTAACAAATCAAAAGCATCATCTACTAAAACCTTAATATTATCTTGCTCTGCATTATCTTGTAAAAATTGCCAAGTAGCTTTTTCAGGAATAATATAAGTGCTTTCAGATAAATATTCATCCGGGTCTTCTAACACATAGTTTTGCTCTTCAATATCTTCTGTAAAATATTCTGATGATTTATCGTTAAACAAACTTTTTAAACTATCCCTACGTAACTCATAACGCTCGGAAATATGTTTTAAAAATATTAATGGTAGTATATAATCCTTATATTGATTTTCAGCTACAGCGCCTCGAAGTTCATTTGCTGCTTTCCATAACTCTTTTTCAAAGTTGATATCTGCTTTGGTTGTATTTGTACTCATCTAAATTTGAGAGGTAATGTTTGGTTAAACTTGACACAAAAACCCATTAAACAAAGGCATTGCGCTTAATAATAAAAATTATATCTAATACGCTCTAAATAATTTGAATAATACTATTTATCCTCTCTATTTATTATAATGTATTCAAATTATTGAGGCTAAGACATAGTAAAAAAAATCTTACTATAAATATACAATTATATAATGTTAGACCTAATTTAAACCCTCAAAATAATAACTAGTATTACCTAAAACATTTTATCTAACTGGTCTTTTCTTATCGTGATTCGGTCCTTAATTTCATCTTCATTCTCTTTAAAAAAAGCCAATACAATATTACTTATTGCCTGGTTTTTAGTAACATTAAAAAGGTCTGCAATTAAAGATATTCTTGCGTGAGTAGCGTCAGAAATATTAACTACTTTTTTGCCTTGCTTTTCATTATTAGTAATAGGTGCCGTGATGGTTTTTTTTAAACTCATAGGGTAGTAGAATAAAAAAAGCGTGGAACTGTAACTCATTGATCTTACAGGTCTCGCCAGAAACCTTTCCTCCAAATAAGAACAGCCCACGCAGTCACGTGGGCGTCTTAACTTTGTTTGGAGGTAATTAATAGAACCTGGCGAGTTCGAAGACCAAATCAAAAGCTAAACGCTTTATATTTTAATATATATTTTACTTATAAAAATGTATGGCAATATACATATATTTAAATATTTCATTTAACATTTAAGTACAATTTTAAAGCAATAATTATTGGCTTTAGTACTTAAAAAACAATAGCTATAAGCTAATAATACTTAAAAGGTATTTAGTTCTGGCGTCTTTTATTCCTAGGCACTACAATAAGGTTTATTTTTTAGTAGATTTACTTGGTTTTAGCGTTGGTTTGTTACCTGGGGTATTCTTGTTATCTCTTCTTCTTTTGTCCAGTGTACCATCTTGCTTTTTAGGTTTTGGACCGGGCTTAATTGCTTCAATTTCCATATTGTACTGAATTTAAATCATTTATAATTATCTCAAAAATAATTAATCGCACATTAAATACTTTACGGAAATGCGTAATTTGACTTTGATTCTAAAATAGAAATTTATTAATTCTGCCAGATTTAAAGTATTAATCTACAAAAAGTCTTTCTTGCTCTTTATCTAAAACTTGCTTGCTTTTACTACTGATAGCTTCGTTTTTAAAATTATTTTCATCCTTAAAGTTAAGCCTAGCTACCTCCTCTGCATAATCTCTTAAGATCTTATAATCCGTTTGCCAACATTTTAAACCATCATTATGGTTATTTAAAATTTCAATTTCTTCAAAACTTAAATTATCTATGTATCCCATTATTCTGTATTTAATAATTTATGTTTAAAATTATATAATCTAATACATCTTAGCAAAAATTAACAGTCTTTTTCTTAGTTTGTATTTGAGATACTTAAAATGATAGATAATCTTCAATACTACTGTTTATAATATCCTTTATGCTTCTATCTTCCTCTAAAGCTTTTGTCTTTAGTCTTTTTAATAGATCAACATCTATATAAAATGAAAATTGCTTAGAATTATTAAGAATAGATTCTTTTTCAGACACTACCTTTTGTATAGGTATTTTTATCTTACTTGACTTTACCTTACCTAAAAGGCTATCAAAACTTTCTTTTTTCATAATTATGTATTTATATAATTCTAGGTTTATACAATTATATTAATGCCTTTAAGACTTCTTTTGTTAAACCATCCATTTGTTTTTGAGCATTATGATTACTCTCTACTCCTTTAAGCAAAACAGAACGTGTAAATACAACCAAATCATTAATTTGAGTATTCGCAATTTTAACTTTGTAAGATTTTAATTCATTCAAAATATCAGAAGTCAAAGAAGTATTGTGCTTCACCATATTTAACACGATTAGTGTTTTACCTAATTTATTATTATCGTCAATAATGCTAATAGTACTTTCTATTGCTAACAAATCTAATACGCCAGCTTTAGTAGGGACTATTATTAAATCTGATAACACCATTAAACCTGATAACTTATCTGATAAGTAGGGTGGTGTATCAATAAATATAAAATCCAAATCTGAATTTTTAAGTATTGATTTATCTGAAGTAATTATGAAGTCATTTACAATATGGTTAATCCCCAAAAGACTTCCTTGCAAATCCATATCTAGAATTGCTACTTTACTACAACTACTAAGGTTTTGAGCCAAATTAAAGGTCAAAGTACTTTTGCCAACTCCTCCTTTTTGATGAGTTACTAATATAATTTTAGCCATATTATTGTTTTATTTTCCAAGTTTTGTACTGCTTAAAAGCATCCGGGTTATCATTAAAAAACTCCTCGATATGGCTTTTAACCTTATTTGCACCTCTATTGTATTCTTTATCCTCAATATTATTAAAGCTTTGAAATTGATATACACTAAAAAACATTGAAATAATTGTGACTATTAAACAGAGTACAATTGGTATAAAATATCTTCTCGGAAATAATATAGAATTATCTAGTCTATGCTGAATCTTATTCAGTTCAACGCCATAAACCCTGTTTCTTTGGTCTAATTTTTTAAAAAAAATTGAAAAACTATCTTCTACTTTTTTTGTACTTAGAGTAAGCTTTAAACCCTCAATTCTTTTAGTTTCCTTCTGCAGTTGAGAAATACCCTTTTGAAATGTCTCAATTTCATCAATAATCAAAGACGCTAATTCTTCAATTTTAGCCATAATTATATATTTATAGATTTATACTTTACCCCTTCTACTTTTAGTAACTGCTGTTTAATTTTGTTAAAAGACAGGTTTCTATGCACTTCACTTCCCTTTAAGTTGATGTTTTTAAATTGATATCTAAAACCCTGTATATTATTTGATTTGTTAATTACAGGAATAACATTTACACCCAACTTTCTCATTTCAACTATATATTCATTTATACTTTTTGATCTTAAACTATTCAAGCATATATCGTGTTTTTCTTTTATATTAGATCTAATAGCTTTTAAACCATCTAACTTTTCCAATTTTACATCTTTTACCGTTTTTAATCCCAGCTTTTTAGCAACACGCTCTGCTGCTTTTTGAGCACGTTTGCTTATATAATTGTCTTTATAGGCACAACCATTAAAATCAATTCGATTAACATATAAATGAATATGGCGATGCTCTTTATCTTGATGTAAGAATGCTATAGACTGGTGATCATTCAAT
This sequence comes from Cellulophaga geojensis KL-A, assembly GCF_000568425.1. Classification (NCBI taxonomy): domain Bacteria; kingdom Pseudomonadati; phylum Bacteroidota; class Flavobacteriia; order Flavobacteriales; family Flavobacteriaceae; genus Cellulophaga; species Cellulophaga geojensis. Next base: position 4,204 of record NZ_ARZX01000033.1, on the reverse strand, counting down.
CCTAAATCCTCCACAAACTCATTAGTTATATTATAGAAATCACGAAGCTTCATACTTTTACCATCTTCAATAGTTGGACTTAAAACAAAACTAAAGGTGTTTTTAAGGCATCTAGAGTTCATTGCCTGTATTGTTTTAAACTCGTTTGTAATCTCTTTAGGTGTTGATCCTACCAAACTTTTTTTAAAGACAATTTTGGCATCCTTCTCTTGATTCCAACCATAACCAATTGAAGCTTCTGTATGTGAAATAGATTTACCCTTACTTATCATTTTCTAAAATTTGTAAGGTGTTCTTTAATTTCATTAGCAACTTCAGTTGTCAATTTAAATAACCCTGGTTCCTTCTTTTTTATTAAGTTTCCTATACTTTTAAAGTTATTGTGATACTTAATCAACATTCTATAAAGCAAAACTTGCTCTTCTGTAAGTATTGCTTTTATATCTTTATTTAAAGCAGATTTTCTACAGTAATCTGCTGTTTTAAGTCCAGCCTTTTTTGCTTTAATTTTTATTATTTTTTTTTCATATGAGCTACACACAAATTCAATTCTAGTTCTTTTCATATTAAAAATAAATTCAAGTTTATAACTTTTGCGACCATCGGGAGAAAAAGCGAGATTTGTTCAAAAAAGGGACCTAAGTACCGGTATTGAACACCTCTCGAAATACTCAACAGTTAGCCATTTTGGAGTTTATTAAAAAAGCGTTTAAATCCTTATGATTTTTATAGTAGTATCGGTAATCAAAAACTTCTAGCTCTGTATTATCTTTTATTATTTGTAACGTATTAGAACCTGATTCATCGTTATCAAAAAAAGACTTAACTACACAATATTGATTTACAATTTCTAATACTTTTTTTATTAATGCAGTTGAATTTAATATGATAAAATCCTCCTCTGGAACCGTATTTTTTAAAGTTAGATATGATAAAAAGTCAGACCAAGATTCAAAAACAGAAACAGTAGAGTAGTCTCTTTTAATTGTAGTAAAATGTTTGCGGCCAATGCATCCTTTAAAAAACTGATTCCTTAATTCAAAGCCACCTAAATCATTTTTAAAGCCAATAGCATAATATGTTTTGTTTGAGTCAAAAGTATAGTAGACCTCAAAGCAAAACTCTTTTGCCAACTCTAAATTAATTTCTCTTTCCTTAAGGTAGGCGATTAAGTATTTATTCTGAAGAGCCTTAACTTTAATAATATCTCCTTTTTTAGTATGAGGACTTATAATTTTCTGCTGATGAAAAGAAAAAGTATTTTCTTTTAATTTGTTTAAAACCTCTGAAATAGAACAACTATAATATTTCTGTAAAAAATCTATAATTGTTCCTCCGTGACCACTACCGAAATCGTACCAAGTGTTTTTATCTGTATCCACTTTAAAAGAGGCCGTTTTCTCCTTTCTAAAAGGTGATAAAAACCAATGGTTTTTACCTGTGATCTTTTGAGGTTTAAAACCGTTTTTTATTAGATATAAAAGCAGGTCTATATTTTTAGCTTTATTACAATTCATTGTACATTATTATTAATTGAAAAAAGTATAAAAAGTGATGATTTGATGACAAACAGTTGAAAACCCTTAATTTCATTAACAATCAAGACGTCATCAAGACGTCATCAAATCATCAAAGTTTACATCAACACGTCATCAATATATTTTTGTGATGACAGAGTGATGACGAAACTGATGATCTTGAAAACCCTATTATTACTAGTAATAGATAAAGATTAACCTATTACGTCATCAAATCATCAAATGTTTTATGTAAAAAAGTTTTAGTGACAGTATAATACCTCCCTTTGGTATCAGTAAGAACTATATCTCCATCACTCAAAATCACAAACTTTTGATACTTAAATGAATTATTTTTTTGTTCTATCTTCCACTCCGCCTTAAGAAGCTTTCTAAGCTGCGTTAAATCCGTTTTCACTCTTGTTTTAGTTAATGCATTAAGAAGATCCATAAGGCTAAAATGAACTTCCTCTAATTCAAATTTCTCAATAACACTATAAAGCAATTGCCCTATTTCCTTTTCAACTTTATTCTTGTTATTGCTTACTAACTTCTTAAGAGCATTGGTGTAAATCTGCTCTGGTGTAAACCACATTCTTGTTTTTCTTTCTGTAGCAAAATCTCTACTTTTAATATAATCTAGAAAGGCTGGAATTTCGTCAATTAATTTATCTAAAAAATTAACGTCTTCATTTTCAAGCTTCGGAATTTTTCTAACCCAAAATCGAGTTTCATCAGAATCTATTTTAATAAAAGAGTCTTCCCAATTGCTACATAAAATAAATTTGCCAAAAAAATCTACTTCAAACCTTTCTTTACCCTTAGCTTCTATTTTATTAATATTAGACGTCGATAAATATTTTATTTTTTCTGTTATTTCTTCTTTCTGAAGTACGGCTTCATCAAGACCCAATAATAATTTATTTCCCCAGTCAAGGTTAAAATTACTATTCAATGTATGACTATCTAAATAAGTCATATTAAGCCCAAAAACTTCCTTTAAGTATTTTAAAAAAGATGATTTCCCAGTTACCCTTTCTCTACTTACTAAACATAAAACTGGTAAAATTTGAGAAGGTTTTTCATATAAAAGCTTAAAATAATCTAACCCTATTTCTAAATGAGATCCAAATATATGTTTAAAGAAATTAAGAGTATGAAAGACACTTCCTTGTTTGGGGAAGTACTTTAAGGGAGAATATGTGTTATAAAAGCCGTGAATTTCTTTTGAAAAATTAAAATGGTTTGGAAAACATATTTTCCCGTGGTATTTAGGTATTTGTGACAGGTATTCCCTATTATGATCCTCAATGATGGTTAATTTATCCCATTTGATAAGAGTTTCATTAAACCCTCCCTTTAATGATGGGGCTTGAACTATTCTATAATAACTGGTACCAATCCTTATGTATGATTTTTGATTCATAGGTATATTAAATTAAACCCATATATTTGTATACAGGTTAAAAGTGAAATAAAATTTGATAAGAGCGTAAAAGGTGAAGTTTTTACGCTTTTTTGTTTTTTAATAATTGAGCATTCATTTGTTGCTCCAGGTATTCATCAGATAAGTTTGGTTTTCCTAATAACCACTCATCAATATCTTCTTTATTAAAAAACTTCTGACGAATATGCTCATTTGTTCCAGTTGGAATCAATTTGAGCATTGATAATTTATAAATCTTACTTTTAGACAACCCTGTGTAGCTTGCTAGATCATCAATATTTAATACCTTTTTGTTATGAGATAATAAGTTTCTAATATCCTGTAATATCTCAATCATATTGCTATTTTTATCCATTATATTGCGATTTAGAATTAAAAAATAAACGAATGGCCATTCATTCTGAAAAGCAAACATATGAAGACAAATACCACATTAACAATAGGTTAATCAAACCAAACCTTGAATTAATCTACCATTAACCTTTAAAAAATACTTTTTCTATAATTGTTTTTCTTTCTTGTAGTTTCTTTTCATCTTTCTCGTTGACCCAATTAGAAAAAAGTGTACCAAAACTGTCCTCATTCAATTTTGAACCTGCCATTAGAAAGTTGTCATTTAAAATAGAAAATAGCTCTTGTTTCTTCGTGCTTTTTAAACCATTAACTGTAACATAGTCTAAAATTGTCAAGAGTGTTATATGATTTGCACCCCTCTTACTTTTATTAGGAGCTGTGAAGTTTACTTTTCCAGATATAGATTCTCCCTTTAATAAACTTTTAAATTTTAATTCATTCTCCAAATCTTCAACATACCCTTCAAAGTTTAGGTTATTTATATTAATTTTTTTAATTGAACACTTTAGAAAATTATCTTCTCGTATATTAAAAACCTCCTTTCTTAATTGACAAAAAAATAAAATACCAAAACCAATTAAAGTGTATACCGCAATAATAAGAGCACTAAAACCTAACGTAAATGAATTACCTATTAATATAAGAATAGACGCGTATATTAAAAACGAAAGAGTCAAGTACTTTATTAATGAATAATTGTTTACAAGTACTTTTGTATCAACATAAGTTCCGAATTTTATCTGTTTTCCAACCAGATAATGTGCTAAAGAGATTGTAGTTCGTTCCATTTTATAATTTTTTAAGAAAATAAAATTAGTACAAAAAAAGAAAATGGTGTTGCACATATGTTGTACTCCTAAAACCAAAAAAGCCTTTACATTTCTGT
>NZ_ARZX01000032.1:0-19852 GCF_000568425.1 Cellulophaga geojensis KL-A | reverse complement strand
TTTTAGTGTATCGCTATGTTAGGACGGGACACTATTAAACATAAAAAAAGCAGCTCTTTTAAGAGCTGCTTTTTTATTTATACGCAGTTATAACTGCAATTGTTGTTAGTTACTTTTTTATGCTTTTGTTACGTACAGGAACTTTAATTGCACGCACTTTTGGTTTATTATTAAATAACAAACCAATTGTAATAGCTGCTATTGTAATTAAAGTTATATATATCATAATTAAACTAATTTTGCTTTATTTGCTTTTGTCTCAAAAGATAACGCTTTAATAATATTTGCATTTTTAATTAAATACAAACGTGCAACGCTATTCTGTTTTGTATTATTTAAAACTGTAGACCCTTTTACAATTGAAGCTATTTTCTCTACTTCAACTTTTTTTATAGGCAACTTTTTAGTTTTTTGTGCTTGTACAGATAAACCAACACATAAAATTAAAGATAAGGTAACTAAAGTTTTCATAAATAGGTTTTTGTTTCCTATAAAATTACAACGCTTATCATTCCAAGTTTTTTCATACTCGTTTAAAAACACTTTTTTATCGTTGACTTGCAATAACTTAGATGAACTACCTATTAAAAAATAATAGTATTTACCTTTACAAGCACTTTATCTCAAAAAAGATACACTTTAACGATTTAATAAAAACTAAAACACTATTTAACAATCAGTTATAAATTACTTTACATTAAGCAATTTTAGACTTGCTACGCTTTGTAGAAAAAGATAATGCTTTTTTAACTTTAGAGTTTTTAAACTTATACAAACGTGCAACTTTAGTTTCTTGTTGTACAGCTTCTTTTTTTACTACTGCAGCTTTTATCTCTGTAGTTTCCATTTTTAAAACAGGAGTAACTTTAGCTTCTTGTGCCTGTGCTGTAACGCCTACTGTAATAATGAATAATAAAGTGATAATTGCTTTCATAGTAACTTTGTTTGTTGATGTAAAATTACTACCAACTTAAAGTTACAGAAATCTAAATCGCTTAAACACCCTTATTTTTAGGTGTTTGACAAAATTTATGATAAAGTGTAAAAAATCTTCGATGACTGAAATTAAGCTAAAATCAGCTAATCGAAATTAAGTGTATTACAACTGATATTGTGCAGAAAGAAAAAAATAAATAAGGAGATATAAAAACAAAAATATAGTCTACGCTTATTACGCCACTTTAGTCTTAGCCTTTTTAATAACAAAAGTTAATGCTTTTTTAATTTTAGAATTTTTAAACTTGTATAAACGTGCAACCTCAACTTTTTCTTTAACAACGTCTTTTTTAATTTCTGTAATTTTAGCTTCTGTAGTTTCTATATTTAATACAGCTGTAGTTTTAGCTTCTTGTGCTTGTGCAGTTAATCCTAATGTAATAACGAATAATAAAGTGATAATAGCTTTCATAATATTTTTGTTTTGTTTTACAAAGCTACTTACCACATATACCCAAAATTAACATTTACAGATGAGTATCTCTTAACTATAGACGAGTGGTAATAAAGTAAATACTGGTAACGTTCACCGTAAATCCTATAAATACACCGTAAAACCAATTAACGGTATTTTATGCATTTTATCGATAAACACACTATATATCAACCTAAAAAAAATAAATGAATAATAAAAACTAAGAGTAACGTAATTGAATTAAGCAATTTTAGACTTTCCACGTTTTGTAGAAAAAGATAATGCTTTTTTAATTTTAGAGTTTTTAAACTTATATAAACGTGCAACTTTAGTTTCTTGTTGTACAGCTTCTTTTTTCACTACTGTAGCTTTTACCTCTGTAGTTTCCATTTTTAAAACAGGAGCAACTTTAGCTTCTTGTGCCTGTGCTGTAACGCCTACTGTAATAATGAATAATAAAGTGATAATTGCTTTCATAGTAACTTAGTTTTGATACTGTAAAATTACTATCAAGCTAAGGGCTACTAAATCTAAATCGCTTAAACACCCTTATTTTTAGGTGTTTGACAAAATTTATGATAAAGTGTAAAAAATCTTCGATGACTGAAATTAAGCTAAAATCCTCTAATCGAAATTAAGTGTATTACAACTGATATTGTGCAGAAAGAAAAAAATAAATAAGGAGATATAAAAACAAAAATATAGTCTACGCTTATTACGCCACTTTAGTCTTAGCCTTTTTAATAACAAAAGTTAATGCTTTTTTAATTTTAGAATTTTTAAACTTGTATAAACGTGCAACCTCAACTTTTTCTTTAACAACGTCTTTTTTAATTTCTGTAATTTTAGCTTCTGTAGTTTCTATATTTAATACAGCTGTAGTTTTAGCTTCTTGTGCTTGTGCAGTTAATCCTAATGTAATAACGAATAATAAAGTGATAATAGCTTTCATAATATTTTTGTTTTGTTTTACAAAGCTACTTACCACATATACCCAAAATTAACATTTACAGATGAGTATCTCTTAACTATAGACGAGTGGTAATAAAGTAAATACTGGTAACGTTCACCGTAAATCCTATAAATACACCGTAAAACCAATTAACGGTATTTTATGCATTTTATCGATAAACACACTATATATCAACCTAAAAAAAATAAATGAATAATAAAAACTAAGAGTAACGTAATTGAATTAAGCAATTTTAGACTTTCCACGTTTTGTAGAAAAAGATAATGCTTTTTTAATTTTAGAGTTTTTAAACTTATATAAACGTGCAACTTTAGTTTCTTGTTGTACAGCTTCTTTTTTCACTACTGTAGCTTTTACCTCTGTAGTTTCCATTTTTAAAACAGGAGCAACTTTAGCTTCTTGTGCCTGTGCTGTAACGCCTACTGTAATAATGAATAATAAAGTGATAATTGCTTTCATAGTAACTTTGTTTGTTGATGTAAAATTACTACCAACTTAAAGTTACAGAAATCTAAATCGCTTAAACACCCTTATTTTTAGGTGTTTGACAAAATTTATGATAAAGTGTAAAAAATCTTCGATGACTGAAATTAAGCTAAAATCCTCTAATCGAAATTAAGTGCACTTAATCTTAAATAAAGACATTTATATTTTTAACAGCAAGTTTGGATTAGGACAATTTTGCGCATAATAAGCTAAATCTTTTTTGGTACAAACTCCTGGATAATCTCCCTTAAAGTCTTTTATATCCATTATAAGCTGAAAATGTAAATGTGGTGCATAACCTACATTGACCTCAGCAGTACCTAAAGTTGCCAAAACAGTACCCTGTACAATCTCTTTACCAATATATATATTGTTTAATGAAGAAACAGACAAGTGTCCGTATAAAGTAAAAAATGTTTGTTTATATATTGTGTGTTCTAATATTATTGTAGGTCCGTAATCTCCAAATACATTATTATTTTTAAAACTATGCACTACTCCACTTACAGGCACTATAACTTCTGCACCAGCATCTGCCCAAAAATCTACACCCAAATGTATATTACGTACATCACTACTTTGTTTAGCAAAGTTTTCATTATTAGCATATAGATTTCTTTTTTCTAAATACCCACCAAAAGCAACTGTTCCTTTTTTAAGTTCTAATTGCTGCTTAATATACGCTTCACATTCATTTGCCCTGGTAATATCTACCTTATCTAACTCTTTATTACCGGTAGATAAGTCCACAGGAATATAACTGTCTTTTAAATTAGTTGTATTTATAATAGAAGTAAAACCTGTAGTTACAGATTGCAAAAAATTTGCTGTATTTTGCATAAATAAAATGTTAATGTATTTTTAAAATAGATGTACCCTTGTAAGTATATTTAAAAGTAGCGCACTAATTTATTAAAAAGAAAATTTATGAGAATAGTTAAAGTTGCATTATTACTAAGCACTATATTAATATCTACAAGTTGTTCATCTAAAAACAATACAAAAAAAGAAACTAGTACAGAGGCCAAAGCAGAGACAAAAACAGTTATTCAGGATTTAAGCTCTTATGAAACTGCCTATTTTGCAAGTGGTTGCTTTTGGTGTGTAGAAGCTGTTTTTGAGAGTGTTAAAGGTGTTAAGGAAGTAATATCTGGCTATGCAGGAGGTAAAGAAAAAAATCCTACTTACGAGCAAGTAGGTAGTGGTAATAGCACACACGCAGAAGCTGTTGTTGTTTACTACAACCCAAAACAAGTTAGTTATGCTACCTTAGTTAAAGTTTTTTTTGGATCTCAAGACCCAACAACATTAAACCGCCAAGGACCAGATAAAGGCACACAATATAGATCTATTGCTTTTTACAAAAACAAGCAAGAACAAAAAATTATAACAGACTATATAGCTAAGCTTACTAAAGAAAAAGTATTTAGCTCTAAAATTGTAACAGAAATAACTCCATTTACAACTTTTTACAAGGCAGAAGACTACCACCAAGATTACGAAAAAAAACATCCTAACAACCCGTACATTAAAAATGTATCTATACCTAGGCTAAATAGGTTTAAAAGTAAATTTCCAGAGTTATTAAAAAAAGACTCTCATTAAAGATTGGCTTCATTTTAAAACAACATCACTGTAAGATGCATTTATATTAACAGATTTTTTTGTGTTATTAGATGCATTAAATCCTTTGTGTACTATTATATTCTGATTTACAGACTTATTTACTGATAAACCTACAGGCAAAGCTACTTTAGATGACTTGCCCTTTACATATATTGAATAAGATGATTTTGGTAAGGATGCATTTAAATTACCATTAGTTATGGTTACATCTAGATCCTCAAAACTTGAAGAAACTGAGTTTATTTCTACATCACCAAAATCGTTTGTAATAAAAGCTGACTTTAACAACTCATTAATTGTAATGTTTGATGAAACAGCACTTAAAGTAAGCTCATTAACTGTTTTTAAATCTATAGCTTTAGTATAACTAGTTTTTAGTTGTCCTACGTTCCAATTACTAACATATACAGGAGAATAAGACGCATTTACATACGTCTTATCTCCATTTATTGTTGTAGCTAGCAAACTTGCATAAGACAAGTTTGCGTTTATATTTGTAGTATTCTCAGCTAGTTTTACTTTACCGTGGCGTACATCCATTTTTATGGTTGCAGATTTAGGCATTTTAATCTTAATAGTTTTTTTAACTTTTAAGCTTTTAGTATCACCACCTTTAGAAATGTAAAATGTATTTGGACTAGTATAAAACTCATTGGAGTCCATATAAAATACATCTCCGTTTTGCTGTGCTTTTAAAACTTTAGCTTTTACCTTTTCTGCTATTAGCTTATGTTTTTCAGCAATCTCCTTATGCTTCTCTCTTATAATTTTTGCTTGTTTCTGAGTAATTTCTGCCTTTTTTTTAACTTCTGCTACCCATTTTTTTATTTCAGCTTCGTTTTTAGCTCCCATATCTTTTTGAAACTCTTTTTGCCACTTTTGTATATACTCTTTACCTCCTTTTTGATATTCTTCATAATCAAAGTCTGCAAATTTTACGTCTTTTAAATCAAAATCTAGAACTATAGAGTCCACCCTAATAGTATCCATATCAAAAGATACTCTAGCAGGAAAATTAGAGGTATTAAAATGTACTGGATATGCATTTGCAAAGCTGGTTGTTTTACTAAAAAATTTGTTACCTCCGGTAGATACAGTTACTTTACTAGAGTTTCCTAGGATATCCATTTTATTACGAATAAAATACTTTTCTGCTTCATCTGCAGTCATTCCTTCAACCTCTATTGTAGCTTCTATTTGTATTACGTTCTTGTTCCAGGTATCAAACTCAATATCTGCATTGTTGGTATCTAAATCTAAAACGGCGTTTTTATCTACATTAAAAACTTCTTTAATTTTTTTTGTTTGTTTTTGAGCGTACAAACCTACATTTATCAACAGTGCTAAAACTGCCATACTCTTATACATTAATTGTTTCATTTTGGGTGCTTTTTAATTCGTTTAACTTTTTTCTTAGTTTTTGTAGCAACTGCAAACGCAATTGCAAATTGTTAATTAAAGCAGAAATTAATTGATCATTAGGCCCAATGGTGTTTAACTCTGTATTAAGTTCTTGGTATTCTTTATGCAACTCCGCTAAGCGCTCCATATAACTATCTACCAATGTTTTATTATCGTTAGACACTTGCAACTGTGCCAACTCTAAATTTATATTTACTTTATAATAATCTTCTATTTTTTTTAAATCAGGAGATAATGCCCCTAGGGTTATCCCATCTTTGCTTTTGGTTACCTTTTCAGTATCTACAATAGTTGGTTGCACAGGAGTGTTCTTGGTTTTTGCAACATAAATAAGCAAAGATATAGTTAGCATTAATAGTACACTAGCAGCTACTTTATACCTAAATTTTGCAGTATATTTTTGTGTAGCAGGCATAGTTTGGTTAAGTTTATCTTCAAACCTAGCCATATGCCCATCTTTTAAGTTGTGCTTTTGCTTTGCTCTTTCTTTCTTAAATATTTCTCTAAGATCCTGTCCCATATCTTTTCTCTTTTAAAAGTTCTTTTAACAAGCCTTTACCTCTTAACAAGCGTGTTCTACAGGCAGACTCAGTAATATCTAATATTCCAGATGTTTCTGAGTGGTCATATCCTTCAATTAAATATAATTGTACCACACATTGGTATTTGCTTGGTAGCTGAGCTATTGCAAACTTTATTTGCTGCAGAGTTACCGTATCTTCTACCAACCAATCATCATCTTCTACCACTCTTAAACTAGTTTCTGTTAAGGCTACATATTTATCTTTTTTAACTTTTATAAAATCTAAACATTTGTGTACTACAATTTTTTTAAGCCAAGCACCAAAGGTTACTTCTCCTCTATACTGGTGTATTTTTTCAAAAGCATTAATAAATGCCTCTTGAACTACATCTTCTGCATCGTCTTCATTTTTTAAAAAACGCATAGCCACACAATACATACCATTACAGTATTGCTTATAAAGCTGCATTTGTGCTTTACGGTTATTTGTTTTGCATTTTTTAATAATATCAGCAGTAGACATTAATTTTTTCTTGTATTAGGTTTAGTTTGTTATTTAAAAGACGATACAAAATTACTGATGTTGCAAAAACATAAATTATTTTTGTTTTTTTGTAGCAATCCCTATTAAATTAAAGCAATTTTACACTTTATATAATATACTGGTTAAAGTACAAATTAAGCAGTTCTTAATTAAGCAAGATTTAGTAACTTAGAGAAAAACCTAAAAAAACAACCACAATATGAAAGTTATACAATGGATGATTGTTACAGTAGTGGTGTTAGGACTACTTACAATTTTTGTTGGGTTACCAATGATGAAAGACCAAACTAAAAAATTTAGTCCGGAAGCAACTGTAACATATAATAAAGACGGTTACAATTTAAACGTAGTTTATTGTAGCCCTTCTAAAAAAGACAGACCAATTTTTGGTTCGCTTGTACCGTATAACAAAGTTTGGAGAACTGGTGCTAATGAACCTACTACTTTTAAAACCACTTCTGCTATTAAAGTAGATGGTAAAAACTTACCTGCTGGCACATATTCTATCTGGTCTAAACCAAATAAAGACAGTTGGGATATTATTTTTAATAAAGAAGTTCCAGATTGGGGAGTTACAATTTTAAGCGGTGGAGCAGAAACTACCAGAAATGCAAAACAAGATATTGTAACAGTAACTGTACCTGTAACAAAATTAGATTCGGTTAAAGAAAGATTTACCATTAACTTTGAAGACAAAGAACAACCGTACTTAACTTTAGCTTGGGATAAAACCAAAGTTAACGTACCTATTAGCAAGTAATATTGAACACAAATAAAAATATAAGTAACCAAAGTGCTTCTAAAATTAAAAAATTTAGAAGAGAATTACCCTCTACAGAAAACTTAACCAATGGTATTTTAAGTGGTAATAAAACAGCTTTAAGTAGAGCTATTACACTTATAGAGAGCACCAACAGTACACACACTAAACAAGCTAATGAAATTATAGAGCGTTGTTTACTACACAAAACTAACAGTATTAGAATTGGTATAACTGGTGTACCTGGCGTTGGTAAAAGTACTTTTATAGAACGCTTTGGAAAAAAACTTACTGCCCAAGGTAATAAAGTTGCTGTTTTAGCTGTAGACCCAACAAGTACTGTTACAAAAGGTAGTATTTTGGGTGATAAAACACGAATGGAAGAACTTGTAAAAGACGAAAATGCATTTATTAGACCATCTCCGTCTGGCAGCTCTTTAGGTGGTGTTGCCCGTAAAACAAGAGAAACCATTGTACTTTGTGAAGCTGCCGGCTATAATGTTATTTTAATTGAAACAGTTGGTGTTGGCCAAAGTGAAACTGCGGTACATAGTATGGTAGACTTTTTTCTTTTATTAAAATTAGCCGGTGCTGGTGATGAGCTTCAAGGTATTAAGCGTGGTATTATGGAAATGGCAGATGCTATTGTGATTAATAAATCTGACGGAGATAATGTACAACGTGCCAAAAAAGCAAGAGTAGAGTTTACACGTGCTCTGCATTTACTAAAAACACAAGATAATGGCTGGGTACCAAAAGTGCTAGCTTGTTCTGCTCTAGAAGATATTGGTATTACAGATGTTTGGGAAACAATAACAAACTATGTTGCTATTAACACCAAAAACAACTTTTTTATACAAAAAAGACAAGAGCAAAATAAATATTGGCTATTACAAACCATTGAAGACCAATTAAAACAACAGTTTTACAGTAATAAAAGTGTAAAGGCAGAATTACAAGTTGCTATAGATGCTGTTATAAACAATAAAACATCACCTTTTACTGCTGCAGACAAATTATTAAACTTACACAGTAAGTAATACCAACCGCTAGTTTGTATATTATGACGCACGAGTTTACTATAATTGTACCTATTTACAATGAAGAAGACAATATTGCTAGATTAGATAAAGAGCTTAACAATTACTTAAATGTTGCTCTAAAAAAAACAACTGTCTTATTTATAAATGATGGCTCTACAGATAATAGTCAAGCATTACTAGAGCAAATATGTGCTAACAACACTCATTTTTCTTTTGTACAGTTTGATAAAAATTACGGTTTAACAGCTGCTATTAAAGCAGGTTTTGATACTGCTACAACAGAACTTGTTGGTTACATTGATGCAGACTTACAAACAAGCCCGTTAGATTTTAATTTACTTTTAGATTATATACCAGAATACGACTTAGTTACTGGTATTAGAACAAACAGGAAAGATTCTGGTTTTAAAAAATTGTCATCTAGCCTAGCAAACAAAATAAGACGTTTTTTTACCAATGATGGTGTAGAAGATACTGGTTGCCCATTAAAAGTTATTAAAACCGCTTACGCTAAAAAAATACCACTTTTTAATGGTTTACATAGATTTTTACCCGCAATGATATTATTACAAAACGGAAAAGTAAAACAAATTCCGGTACAACATTTTCCTAGAATTGCTGGTAAAACAAAATTTGGATTCTGGAACAGGTCTTTGGGCCCATTAGCAGATTGTTTTGCCTATTTATGGATGAAGCATAAATACATTAGTTATAACGTTACAAAAAAAGCAACTAAACATAAAAGTTAAAATCTTACCAAAGTATAACACACCTTTTATTGGCAATTATTACCTTTGATTATTAGCAAAAAATATAAAATGAAAACAATAGATAAAGTAGTTTACGCAGTCTTATTTTTAATATGTAGTATTGGTTTGTATTTTGGACTAACAGACAAAGAATTTTTTGACACATATTATGCACAAGAAGACGGACTTGTAGAATACGGTACTGCATTAATGCTGTTTATTATTAGTTTAATTTGTTTATACAGGTTAATTACAATATCTAAAGGAAAATCTATAACCTGGAAAATAGGAACATTACTTTTTGCTATTTTGTTTTTATTTGGAGCAGGTGAAGAAGTATCATGGGGCCAACGTATTCTTGGTGTAGAATCTAGTGAGTTTTTTATAGAGAATAACGCACAAGGAGAAACCAACTTACACAATATGGTTGTAGGAGAAACCAAAGTAAACAAACTAATATTTAGTCAATTACTTATGGTTGTAATGGTTATGTATTTAATTGTGTCCCCTATTCTTTACAGAAAAAAAGAGTGGTTTAAACAACTGGTAAATACGTTTGCTGTTCCTATGGTAAAATGGCACCATACCATTGCCTTTTTAACTGCAACAGCATTAGTTGTTAGCAACCCAGCTGGTAGAACTTGGGAAGTTTACGAACTAGTTTTTGGTGCTATATTTATTTTAATATTTTTAGCTCCGCTAAATAATTCTATATTTAAAAAAGAAAGTTAATTATAGCTTTAACTTTGCAGCCATTAGCTGCATCAGTTTGTAAAAAACAAAACCTAAAAAACTACCAATTACAATACCTGTAGCAACATCTAATGTATAATGCACACCAATGTATATTCTGCTGTAGGCAACAAATGCTGCCCAAGTAAGTAGCAGTACTTTTATGTATTTAAATTTATCTTTAAGTACATTTCCAAAAAATACTGCAACAGCAAAAGAATTTGCTGCGTGTGCAGAAAAGTAGCCGTATTTACCTCCACAGGAACTTTTTACCAAACGTACTAAACCATCTAAGTCTGGGTTATGACAAGGCCTTAAACGCGCAATACCATATTTAAAAAAATTAGCCAATTGGTCTGTAGCTCCTATTAAAATACCTACAGATACTAATATTAAAAATGTTTTTTTTAATCCAACTTGCTTGTACGTAAAAAATAACAACACAGCATACAATGGTATAGAGCTTTTTTTATTGGTAACAAACATCCAAAAACCATCCCAAGTGCTAGTTCCTAAATTATTTAGGTATAAAAAAAAATTAGTATCGTATTGTATTAATTCTTCAAGCATAATTGTAATTTATTCTTCGTAACGAGAAATTTCTCTATCATAAAAAGCAGTAGCTTCAGCAATTAACTTTTCTGCTTCTTCAGTTAATTCTGCTTCATCTTCTTTTGTAAAATCTTCTAACCACTCTACCTCATCATCTTCTAAATTAATTATAAACCTAGGGTAATCTGTATGTATTATAAATATAGCTGTTGGGTAATCAGTGTTATCGCCCAATAAAAACTTTGGAAAATCCATAATTATTCTTCTGTATTAAGTATTAATTTTTTTGTTAGTATGTTAAATCTAATGTACAATAAAAAAGCAGATGCAGTTAAGCCAGCCAATAAGCCAATCCAAATTCCTGTACTTTTTAAAGGAGTATATAGGCCTAGATAAAAGCATATAGGAAAACCTATTAACCAATAGGCTATAAATGTAATTAGTGTTGGTATAGCAACATCTTGCAAACCACGTAAAGCACCAAGCACTACAACCTGCAGTCCGTCTGAAATTTGAAAAAAGGCTGCAACTAATAGTAATTGAGCTGCTATTAAAATAACCTCTGTATTATCTACAATGTTTGCTGTATCATTAACATCTAAATACACTGTTGGCAACCAATGTCTAAAAATTAAGAATAAAGTTGCAAAAACAACTTCTAATAAAAATGTAAGCAAAAATATAGATTGTGCCATTCTGCGCAAATCCTTAAAATTACCTAAACCTTTTTGGTTACCTACACGTACCATTGCAGCTACTCCTAGTCCCATACCAACCATAAACGTCATACTAGACAGGTTTAATGCTATTTGGTTTGCTGCCTGTGGATTTTTACCAAGTACACCACTTATCCATATAGCTGCTGTAAATATGGCAACTTCAAAAAACATTTGCAATGCAGAAGGAAAACCAATTTTCATAATTTTGTTTAGTATTTGGTTTTCTATTTTTTTAAAATTGAAACCCGTAACGTATTTATGAAACTTTTTAGTTTGTTTTAGCATTACCCATATTAAAACAACCATAGAAATTCTAGATACCAATGTACCAATGGCTGCTCCTATAATACCTAGTTCAGGAAAACCAAAGTTTCCAAAAATTAGTAAGTAGTTTAATAGTATGTTTATAGCATTACCAATTAAAGTAACGTACATAGGGTATTTTGTTTGCGATAAGCCATCTGAAAATTGTTTAAACGCTTGAAAAATCACTAATGGCACTAATGAAAAAGCTACCAAATCTAAATAAGGAATAGCGAGTTCTACAACCTCTGGCGGTTGTTTCATTAAATACATTAATGGTTTACCTAAAAGTATAACTCCAAATAAAAACAGGCCTAAAACGGTACATAGCAACAGTCCGTGTTTTAGTGCGTTTTTAGCATCCTTTACATTATTAGCGCCATCTGCCTCTGCTACCAATGGTGTTATTGCTGTAGAGAAACCAATTCCTAAAGACATTGCAATAAATACAAAACTATTACCTAAAGATACAGCTGCTAACTCTGCTGTACCTAGTTGCCCAACCATAATATTATCTGCAAAACCAACAAATGTGTGCCCCAATAAGCCTAATATAACTGGGAATGCTAGCTTTAAGTTGTATTTAAATTCTTTTGTGTATTGTTTCAATTTTTGAATGCTTTAAAAAATGAAATTAAAATAATTATAGGTCTTACTGCAGTATTAGTTTTCTTTTTTTGCTTGGTTCCAGAAAACATCCATTTCTGCAAGTGTCATATCTTGCAAAGATTTACCCATTTCTTTTGCCTTAGTTTCTAAATACTGAAACCTTTTGATGAACTTTTTGTTTGTACGTTCTAGCGCATCTTCTGGATTAACCTTTAAAAAGCGTGCGTAATTAATCATAGAAAACAAAACATCCCCAAATTCTGCTTCTATTTTGTCTTGGTTAGCATCATTTACTTCTTCTTGCAACTCTGCTAGTTCTTCCTGCACTTTTTCAAATACCTGTTGTGGCTCTTCCCAATCAAATCCTACACCGGCAACTTTATCTTGTATTCTACTTGCTTTTACTAATGCAGGCAAACTTTTAGGAACACCCTCTAAAACACTTTTTTTTCCTTCTTTTAGTTTTAGTTTTTCCCAGTTACGCTTAACCTCTTCTTCATCTTCTACCTTAACATCTCCATAAATATGAGGATGACGATGTATTAGTTTGTCACAAATTTCATTTGCAACATCAGCTATATCAAAATCATTAGTTTCACTACCAATTTTAGCATAAAAAACGATATGTAAAAGTAAATCTCCTAATTCTTTTTTAACTTCTTCTAAATTATTGTCTAAAATAGCATCACCTAACTCATAGGTTTCTTCTATGGTTAAGTGGCGTAAGGTTTGTAAGGTTTGCTTTTTATCCCAAGGGCATTGCTCTCGCAATTCTTCCATTATGGTAAGCAATCTATCTATAGCTTTTAATTGTGTACTTCTAGAATTCATCCTAAAAAAAGTTTTGGTAAAAGTACAAAGACTATCGTTTTAAAAAGCACAAAAAACAAGAGTAATTTGCTTTAAATAACAAAAAGCAACACCTGCTTATTGTTTTGCTTTTTCTTGTAATAACTGTAAATACATTTGCTCTACTTTGGTACGTGCCCAAGGTGTTCTGCGTAAAAAATGAAGACTAGATTTTACTGTTGGCCTATGGGTAAAACAGCGTATATTAACTGTATTACCCATATATTCCCAGCCATAAAAGTCTACCAGCTCATCTATAATAGTTGCTAGTTTTACACCGTGTAAAGGATCATTAGACTTTTGCATTATTATTAATTGCGTTTATTGTTAGACCTGCGGTCATTATTACGTTTAGGTCTACGGTTATTGCTAGTATTGTTTTTAGATGCTCCGCCTTTAGGCTTGCTGCTAGAACTTCTAGAACGATTATTACGTTGTCCTTGTTTAATTGGTTTTGTAGATGCATTAGGATCTGGCTCAAAACCTTCTACAATTTCTACAGGAATTTGCATTCCTATTAATTTTTGAATATCTTTTAAATACGTGGTTTCATCTGCACTAACTAAAGATACTGCCTCACCACTTGCACCTGCCCTACCTGTTCTACCTATACGGTGTACATAGTCCTCAGATATATTTGGAATTTCATAATTAATTACGTGTGGTAGTAAAGGAATATCTAAACCACGTGCAGCAATATCTGTAGCTACTAACACACGTAGTGTTCCTTTTTTAAATCCGTCTAATGCTTTTGTACGTGCACCCTGACTTTTGTTACCGTGTATAGCCGCTGCAGAAATACCTTTTGAGCTCATTTTTTTACACAAGTTATTTGCTCCGTGTTTTGTTCTTGTAAACACTAATACTTGTTGCCAATTGCCGTCTGATATTAACTTAATAATTAAGCCCGTTTTTTTACCTTTGGCTACTCTGTAAACTTTTTGCTTAATTACCTCTACAGCTGTATTTTCTGGTGTAGCTTCAACCTGTATAGGGTTATTTAAAATACCGTGAGCTAGCTTTTTAATGTCTTTAGAAAAAGTTGCTGAAAACATTAAATTTTGTCTTTTTGCTGGTATTAACTTCATTACGCGTTCTATATCACGCAAAAAACCCATATCTAACATACGGTCTGCTTCATCCAACACAAAAATTTCTACTTTATCTAATGATAAAAATCGTTGGTTATGAAGATCTAGTAAACGCCCAGGTGTTGCCACCAAAACATCCATTCCTCTTTTTAAATTTGCTATTTGTGGTTTTTGGTTTACTCCACCAAAAATTACCGCGGAGCGTAAATCTAAAAACTCGCTATATTCTTTTACGTTAGCAAATATTTGCGCTGCTAATTCTCTTGTTGGCGTTAATATTAAAGCGCGTACTGGCCTATGTCTTAACGTTTTTTGTTCTGATAATAAATGTAATAATGGTAAAGTAAAACCTGCTGTTTTACCTGTGCCTGTTTGTGCAGATGCCAAAACATCTTTACCTTCTAAAACAGGCGGTATTGCTTTTTCTTGTATTGGAGACGGAGTTGTATACCCCTTTTTGTCTATTGCTTTTAATAGATTATTAGATAAACCTAAGTTTTTAAATGTCATAAATTAGTATTGATGAACCATAACTTTTTATTAAAGTCTGTTCTTAAAATTAAATGCAAAAGTAATGCTATTTTTATGGTTAATACTTTCTTTTAGAAAATGTTAAGAACCAAACTGTAATTAATTAATAAAGAGCTTGTTATTAATTCACTTTTTACACTACTAAAAACATTGCAGAGTTTATATAAATACGTGTATCGGGTATTGTATGTTACCTGTCGAAAAATACACATATAACACAAAAAAAGAAGTTATATTAACATTATATTTGAAAATATGAGAATTTTACTATCCTTATTTTTACTTACTTCAATTTTTGGCTTTAGCCAAACAACACATCGTTTTTACAATGAAGTACAAACGCTTCAAAAAAAATACAATAACAAACGTAACAGCAAACAACCAAGTATTGTTTTTACTGGTAGCTCTAGTATTAAATATTGGAAAACTATACAAGAAGATTTTCCGGATAAAAATATTATTAACACTGGTTTTGGTGGCTCTACAACAGAAGATTTACTATTATTTACAGACGATTTAATATTGGCCTACAACCCTAAACAAGTTTTTATTTATGAAGGTGATAATGATATTGCTGGTAATAGAAAATGTGGTTTAATACTATCACAATTAACACAAATAATTAATAAAATAAAAAGTGCAAACACAACTACACAAATTGTACTAATTTCTGTAAAACCAAGTATTGCAAGGTGGCACTTAAAAAGAAATTACAAAAAGCTAAACCGAAAATATAAGAGAATAGCTAAAAAAGACCCAAATATTAGTTATGTAGATATCTGGAAACCTATGCTTAATGGTAACAAGGTAAAGACAGATATTTTTACAGCAGATAACCTACATATGAATGCCAAAGGCTACCAAATTTGGCAAAATGTAATTACAAACTATATTAACTAACCAATTTAAATGAAAAATTCTATCTTATTTAGAACACTATTAACCCTTATTGGCATTTTTTTAATAGTTGCTTGCCAAGAAAAAAGAGTAATTATTAACTACCCAACTACAGATTTATCTGCAGAAAATATGGTTCCCTTGCCATTAAAAATAACTCCCACCAATAGTGCTTTTGGTTTAGACAAAAACACTGCAATTTATACCTCTAATGACTCTGGTTTTGAGCAAGTAGGTTCTTTTTTATCTAATAAAATTAGCACAAAAATTAATTTAGAGGTTCCTGTAAACACTACAAATACTGGGACATCTAAAATTATATACATTAATAAAACAGATAGTTTAGAACTTAAAAGTAAAGAAGCTTACCAAATGTATATTACGCAAGATTCTATTATTATAAATGCTAAAACAGCTGCTGGTGCATTTAGAGGCATACAAACATTAAGACAAATTATACCAGAAGAAAGTAATGATACGCTTACTACCCATAAAATGTGGCTTGTACCTAGCGGAAAAATACTAGATCAACCTAATTACGAGTACAGAGGTGCTATGTTAGATGTAGCCAGACATTTTTTTAGTGTTGGTGACGTAAAAAAATACCTAGATGTATTAGCATATTATAAATTTAATGCCCTGCACTTGCACTTAACTGATGACCAAGGTTGGAGAATAGAAATTAAATCTTGGCCAAAACTAACAGAAATTGGAGCTAGCACAGAAGTTGGCGGTGGCCCTGGAGGGTTTTATACCCAAGAAGATTTTAAAGAGTTAGTGCGTTATGCCGCAGAGAGACATATTATGATTGTACCAGAAATAGATATGCCAGGACACACAAACGCTGCTACAGTTGCATATCCGCAATTAAACGGAAACGGAAAAACGCCTAAAGTTTATACCGGTATGCGTGTAGGCTTTAGCACTTTTGATACAAATAAAGATATTGTTTATGCTTTTGTAGATGATGTTGTAAGAGAAATTTCTGCTATTTCTCCTGGCCCTTATTTTCATTTAGGAGGAGATGAAAGCCACGTTACAAAAAAGAAGGATTTTAAAAAATTTATTTTAAAAGTATCTAAAATTGTAGAAAGTCACGGAAAAACTCCAATTGGTTGGGATGAAATTGCTACTACAGATATAAGTAGCAATGCTGTTGCTCAATTTTGGAGAAGCGAAAAAAATGCAAACTTAGCGCTAGATAAGGGTATGAAGATTATTTTGTCTCCCGCTAAAAAAGCTTATTTAGATATGAAATATGATACCTTGTCTAAACACGGTTTAACTTGGGCAACTTATATACCTGTAGATTCTGCTTATATCTGGACACCAGAAACCTTTGTAAAAAACTTACCTAAAGCACAGGTATTAGGTATAGAAGCTCCTTTATGGTCTGAGACTATAAGCAATATTGAAGAGCTAGAATATTTAGCTTTTCCTAGAATTATTGGCTACTCTGAGCTTAACTGGACCATAAAAGAAAACAGAAATTGGGAAAATTATAAAAATAGATTAGCTAACCAAGCACCTTATTTAGACCGTATGAATGTTAAATACTACCCAACTAAACTTATAGACTGGAAAAAAAGCAAACACACATATAAATACATTGAAAAAGATTAAAGGTTTTTTAATTTACAATAACACAAGAATGTAAGAGTTATATTACTTGTATATAACATAAAAAAATTAGAAAAACTCTTATGCAAAACATTCAATTTCCTGTTAAGTTTCAATTTAAAATATCTTCATTTTCTAATGATTTTACAGCTACAGATGCTACTGGTAAAACAATAGCTTATGTAAAACAAAAGATGTTTAAGTTTAAAGAAGAAATTAAAATTTATAGTAACGAGTCTAAAACAAAAGTTAATTACAGTATTAAAGCTGATAAGTGGTTAGATTTTTCTGCTGCATATGCCTTTAAAGACGAAAACGGCAAAGAATTTGGTAAAGTTGCTCGTAAAGGTTGGAGGTCTATATGGAAAGCACATTATGATATTATTGATGAAAACCAAAAACAACAATACAATATATCTGAAGAAAACCCTTGGGTTAAAGTATTTGACTCTGTACTCGGAGAGATTCCGATATTAGGTATGTTTACAGGTTATTTATTTAACCCTTCTTATATGGTTAAGGATAACCAAGGAAAACCAATTATTAAACTAAAAAAGTCTGCTTCATTTTTTGGTAGAAATTTTGAATTAAGCAAACAAGGAGAAATGGATAGTGATGATGATGACCGTATAATGCTTGGCTTAATGATGATGATTTTATTAGAACGAAGAAGAGGATAACACAAATAAAAGCCTTGCAAGCAAGGCTTTTATTATTTTAAGCACTGCCTTAAAGACATTAGTATTTTTTGGAGCTTATCATAATTTAATGGTTTTTCTAAATAGCTTATTACATCTAAAAACGTTTTAGCTTTTTCTTTATCAGATGGCCTACCAGAAGATGTAACAATTACAATTGGCACACCCATACAAATGCAATTTTGCTCTTTGCTCTCCATAAATTCAAACCCATCCATAATAGGCATATTAAGATCTAAAACAATTAAGTCTGGCTTATTATCTTTTAAATAATCAATAGCTTCTTTACCATTTTCTACAGCTGTTATATTACTATATCCTAAGTTGTTTAATTTACTAGTAGTTATAAAGTTAGTTACTACATCATCTTCAATTAGCAAAATTTTACATAAGTTGGTTGTTTTATTCTCCATTAAAAATATATTTTAAATTGTGTTCCTTTATTTTCTTCGCTTACAACTTCTATTTGGCCTCCATTACCCACAATAATTGAGTGTATAATATAAAGTCCAACGCCCAAGCCTTCTACGTGTGTGTGCATTCTTTTAAATAAGCCAAATACTTTACTTTTTCCGTTACTAGTATCAAAACCCAAACCGTTATCTTTAATTATTAAAACTGGTTTATTGTTTTCTAAATGTGTAGATACGTGTATAATAGGTTTTCTACGAGGATGCTTATATTTTATAGCGTTAGATATTAAGTTATGCAAAATACTATCAAACTGTACAGGGTTGTAATTAATAGTTGGTAAAGCAGTAAAATCTTCTTTTATTATTGCCCTACTTGTAACTATTTTTTCTGAGTGTATTGCTTTTATTTTTGCTACAACTTCTTTAAAAATTACTTTTTCTTTTTTGTCTTCTAAATTAGATTTTAAGGCAATTACATTGTTTAAAGCCTTTAACTTATCACACATAAGTTTACCAACATATTTTAGCTTATCAAATATTGGTTTTACTTCATCTGTTATAGCATTGCTAGACTCTAACATACCAAAAAGGCTTTGCATATTGGTTAAAGGAGCTCTTAAGTCATGTGCAGCAACATAAGAGAACTCTTCCAGCTCTTTATTTTTAAGTTTTAAATTTTTATTTACAATTTGTAAATTATTCTGTGTTGCTTTTAGCTTATCTATTGTGGTTATTAGGTTAGTAATATCTAGTGTAGTTACTCCTAGCCCTTCCCCTACTTTAAAAGCTCTAACTATAAAAACAAAAGTTTTATCATCTGTATAAAAAGAAATTTCGTCTAGACTTATTGGCTTTCCTGTTTTTATAACATTTTTATAAGCCTCTAACCTTTCTGTACCTTCTAAATAAGGAAATGCTTCAAGAATAGATTTACCTATAAAATCGCTTTTTTTAATATTTAGGGTAGATATTGCAGCTTCATTCATATCTAAAAACACCATATTTTTATCAAATACTACACTAGGTGTGTGTGCCATAACAAAAAAAGCTCCTTTAATCTCATTGTCTACATTCATAATTTTAGCACTCATACTACTTGTTTTTATTTGGGGTTAAAACTGTAATCTGGTACAAATTTGAAGCTTATTGCTTATAAATTAAGCTGTTACACTTTAAAAAAACAGTTAATGTAGATGAATGGTAAAAAACATATGTTAAACAAAAAAGGCAACATACTTTAACGTATGTTGCCTTTTTATATATTAAATGGTCTGTTATTATTCTGCTGCAGACTCTTCAGT
>NZ_ARZX01000031.1:0-24347 GCF_000568425.1 Cellulophaga geojensis KL-A | reverse complement strand
TTACGAATCCCGAAGCGTCGGGACTCGCAGACTTTCTTGGTCGGTAATTAGTTGCTTGAAACACGCAACTACTCATAGCCGAAACCGTTACCCACAAGCAAAAATCCAGAAAAATGTTGTACAAAAAATAAAGGCATAATTATGAATATACATAGATTTTTACTTACTCTTTTTATTCTTACAACTGTAAATGTGTTTGCATGTGAATGCAGTTATATAAAATCCGTTGAAAAAGAATTTAAAAATGTAGACTATGTTTTAACAGGAAAAGTCATTTCTATTGAATTTTTACAAATTGTTAAAGTAGATAAAAGAAAATCTACAATAAAAACCTCTAAAACTCTTGATAAATTAGATGTTTTTAAAGGAAGTGTGTGGTCAAAAATTACTCTAGAAACTATAGAAGTCTTCAAAGGTAAAAGAAGAAAAAAAAATCAAGTTATTTATACTGGAACTAGTGGTGGAGATTGCAGTTTTTATTTTAAAAAAGGTGAAGAATATCTTATCTATGCATTTAAAGATAGTTGGGAAACTAAAGAATTAAGAGAAAGTAAAAGAAAATACAAAAATATTATTTATACAAATACTTGTACCAGAACAAAAATAATTGACAACAAAGAAATTGCAAATATTAAATTAATAAATAATTAAAAAAAGATTGCCACTAACAATGCTAAACGTAATCCCTAGCTCTGGGCCTGCTCCCTCAGTCTCCTATCAGTTAATTTTTTAACACCGAATATAAATTGAAAAACCACGAATATATATTGGTGGTTACTTTAGTATAAAATAATCTTAATATTTAGACTGTTATAAATTTGAAAAGATTACAGTTATGATTAAGAGTACTCACATATTAAGCCTAGTGTTATTATTTGCTTCTTTTTCTTGTAAAAAAGTCATTACCCCACAAAAGAACCAAATTAGTAATGAAAAAAAAATATTAGCAAACGATGAAGCTTCTATAATTAGTGCGGCCAAAATAGCAACAAAAAATACAGTAGATTTAGACATAATATCTTCAAAAGGAGTATCTATTATGAGTAAGCATATAGTTACATTTGATTATGGTCATGATAATTTTTTAGATGCGCTAGTGTTTTGGGGGTTTAAAAACAACTCAGACAATTCATTTTATAAGTCAAAAATTTTATTCTTAAGAAATAATGGAAAAGAATTGATAGCTACAGATTCTTTAACTTATACAAGTAAATACATAATACCTTCCCAAAGCAAAACCTTTTACTCTAATAGAGGTGATGGTATTATAATTGAAAAATACTCTTCTGATGCTTACGGAAAACTATCGGATACTATTAGCAGCAGAGGAATAGTTATTTATCTTAGAAATTCATTATCCCTTGATCGTATATCAACCAACGATATCAAGTTCAACTTTACAAGAACAAACCATTGGAAATACGTATCAGCAAAAAAAGGTCTTTATTGCAGAGATCAGCCTGGAAAAAAAGGAAAAGTAATTCATACATTAAATTACGGAGAAGCTGTTAACGTTATCCGAAGAACAAATAAAAAATTAACAATTTATAATGAGGATATAAATGAATACATTACTGGAGACTGGGTGTGTATAAAATTAAATACAAACAGTACATATGCTACTGAAGGTTATGTTTTTAATGGTTATTTAACAGACGATAATCCTAATTAAAACACAGTAATTAATTAAAGTTATTGCTAATATATTAAGGCTTAAGTATAAAAATCAAAAACCAGTGAGTGATTTTGGACCATTATTTGATACACCTTCAAAAATTTTAAAATGGAATGGAGATGGAACATTTAGCGAATAACGTTTGCTAATAACGTGTGTAATTAATTGCTATTTCTCGGCTACTTACGAATCCCAAAGCGTATGGACTCGCCGACTTTCTGCATATTATTTATTTGTTAACTTTAGTGCTTTAACTACATAAACACGCTAGCACATTTAAATATGAGTGAAATTCTTAAAAAAATTAAACTAGAAATTGATAACTACGCAAAGGACTCTAATTTAACTGAATTACAAATAGTTGAAAAATTAGAAAAACACTACTTTAATAAAAAAGTAAACGATAATTTAAAACTGTACAAAAAAGGGAAGAAAAAGGTAAGTGACATTACAAAGGATCTGAAAATATCTCCACGAAAATTTTATGCAATTTTAGAAAAGAAGAAAATAGAACACAAAAAGTACAATAAAGGCTAAAAAACTGAGAAAATATAGGAGCCTAAAAAAATGTTGATTTAGTGTACTTGCGTATTCTAAAAGTTTAGAATAACAATACATAATGCCAGAAAACAAAACTATTTTTTATCAATCTAAAAAAGAAAAAGTTATACGAATACTTGTGTTTACTATCCTTCTGCTCTTTTTTATAGGATTATCAATACTCTCTTTAACAATGTTTATGAGTTTTTTTGATGGCAAAACTATAACTGATATAAAATCTATATTTTTCCTAATATTTATGTCTATTATATTGCTTTCTCCTGTAGTAATTTCAATTTATTTACTGCTATTAATATACAATCAGTTTAAACAAAGCAAAGTAATATGTGAAATTGATACTAACACTATTTACGTTTCTGACTATACTATCTGGATAAAAAAAACAAGAACCATACTTAAAAAAACCACAATTCCGATTGCTGATATAAAAAGTGTAGAAACTAAAAAAGTACTTTTTGAAACAATTATAAAGTTAGATTTTACTCTAAATAAATATAACACGCTTAAAGGAGGTATAAACTCCACTTTAAATAGAATCTCTGCTAAAGACAGAGCATTTTTTAAAAACAAAGTTGAAGCTATGCATAATAACAAAAACATATGAATGCGCTAATATTAGACAAAACATTTACCAAAGAAAATTTTACTATAAATAGATTGCCAACCGCAGAGTATGACAATTGCATTTTTAAAGAGTGTATGTTTACCGAAGCTTTTTTGTCTGATGTTAACTTTGTAGAATGTACGTTTATTGGCTGTGATTTTACCAATGCAAAAACCAAGAACACCTCTTTTAACAACACAACTTTTAATAATTGTAAGCTCTTAGGAGTACTGTTTAACAGCTGTAATCCTTTTTTACTATC
Source organism: Cellulophaga geojensis KL-A (assembly GCF_000568425.1). NCBI lineage: Bacteria > Pseudomonadati > Bacteroidota > Flavobacteriia > Flavobacteriales > Flavobacteriaceae > Cellulophaga > Cellulophaga geojensis. Next base: position 21,245 of record NZ_ARZX01000031.1, on the reverse strand, counting down.
ATTTACCTTTACAGATTGTAATTTGCAGCTAGCATCGTTCTATACGCTTGCTATTAAAAAGACGATGTTTAAAAATTGTAACTTAGAACAGGTAGATTTTTCTATGGCTAACCTAACCCAGTCTAGTCTTGATGGCTGTAATTTAAAGAATGCTATTTTTGATGATTCTAACTTAGAAAAAGCCGATTTTAGAACCGCTTATAACTATACTATAGACCCCAATAATAACAACTTAAAAGGTGCTAAATTCTCTAAAAATGGCTTAGCTGGTTTGTTAACTAAATACAAGATTAGTATAAGCTAAATTTAGCATAACAGTTTTATTTGTAACTTGTTAAACATAAAACCTTTAAAAAATTACATATAAATTTGGAGACTACTTGTTTAGAATGCGGAAAAAAACTGGTTGGTAGAGCAGATAAAAAGTTCTGTGAAGATTATTGCAGAAATGCCTACAACAATAAAATTAATAAAGACAGTAAAAACCTAATTAGAAACATAAACAATAGGCTGCGTAAAAACTATAGGGTTTTAGATAGTTTTACTTTAACCGAGGGAAAAACCAAAACTACACGTACTAGGCTTATAGACAAAGGGTTTGACTTTGAGTTTATAACAAACACCTACACCACCAAAAAAGGAACTACCTATTTTTTTGTATACGACCTTGGCTATTTACCCTTAGATAATGATTATTATATGATTGTGAAACGCGAGTAGTTTTATTCCTTAAACAAAAAATGGTTTCTGGGGACAGAAACCATTCATAAAAAAAGAGAAATCATAAGGTACGCTATTTATAATTTTGCCCATTTAACTTTAATGCTGCAATTACTACATCTTTTCTACTAATTTGTCCAACTAAAATATCATTTTTAAGTACAGGAAGTCTGCGCCTATTGTGCCTAACAAAAATACCAGCTGCATCAAAAATACTTATGTCTGGAGAAATAAACTCTACATCTTTAGTCATAAAATTTTCTACACTTTTGTTTAGTATTGGCTGGTTAAAGTAACGACTCTCCGAGATTTGTTTCATACAATCTGCCTCAGAAATAATACCTACTAAAAATCCGTTATTATCCAAAACCGGTCCACCAGAAATATTGTGCTTGGTAAACAGCTCCATTACTTCTAAAATAGATTGGTCTGGTTTAAACGTTATTAACTTTTTAGTCATATAGTCTTCTACTAAAATTGGTGCTTCAAATTCCTTTTTAACGGTCTTCCGCACTCCTTGAAAGCTTTTTATTCCCATAATATTTGGTTTTAGGTTAATCTTAAACTTAGTGATTTTTAATGAATTATCTAAATAAATTGCGTTAAAAGCATCAAATTTGTATAATTTTAAGGTATCAATTTAGAAATACGTAACAAAATGAACAGAATAGCAAGAATTTTAACCTTAATACTTTTACTATTAGCAACTTACCTAAGTTTTGTTACTATAATGCCAACATATAAACAAGATGGTAATGCTTCTACAACATTTTTCTCTACAGATAGAGCACTAAAACACGTTGCTGAAATTGGTAAAAAACCACACGCAATTGGCTTTAAAGCCCACGCAGAGGTAAAAAATTATATAGTAGAAGAACTACAAAAATTAGGGTTAAAAACCACTGTACAAGAAGGCTACACTGCTGGCGATTGGGGTAATTTATCTTATGCAAGTAACATTTTAGCCAAAATTAAAGGCAAAACAAGCGATAAGGCTTTGTTGTTACTGTCGCATTATGATAGCAATCCGCATTCTTCATTAGGCGCTAGTGATGCTGGTAGTGGCGTAGCTACTATTTTAGAAAGTGTACGCGCCTATTTACAGGAAAATAAAACACCCAAAAACGATATTATTATTTTATTTTCTGATGGAGAAGAACTTGGTTTAAATGGAGCTGAACTTTTTGTAAATAAACATCCGTGGGCAAAAGATGTTGGTTTGGTTTTAAATTTTGAAGCTCGTGGAAGCGGTGGACCTAGTTATATGCTTATTGAAACCAACCAAGGAAACAGCAGACTTATTGAAGAATTTACCGCAGCAAACCCTAAATATCCTGTTGCAAATTCTTTGGCTTATAGTATTTATAAAATGCTTCCTAATGATACAGATTTAACTGTTTTTAGAGAAGATGCAGATATACAAGGTTTTAATTTTGCTTTTATAGATGATCATTTTGACTACCATACCGAAAAAGATAATTATGAGCGCTTAGATAAAAAAACTTTGTCTCACCAAGGAAGCTATTTAATGCCGTTGTTACAGCATTTTGCAGATGCAGACTTATCAACCTTAAAAACCAATGAAGACGCTATTTACTTTACCGTTCCTGTGTTTAAAACAGTGTCCTATCCTTTTAGCTGGATTTGGCCAATGTTTGCCATTGCTGTTCTACTATTTATAACACTACTTATATTAGGTTTTAAAAATAAGAAACTAGATGCCAAGGAAATTATTATTGGCTTTGCTCCGCTACTTATATCCTTACTTATTACGGGCGTAGTTGGCTATTTTAGTTATACAGTTTTAAAAATTATTTATCCACAATACAATGATATTCTACACGGTTTTACATACAACGGTTACACCTATATAACTACTTTTACCCTAGTAGCACTTGCTGTATGCTTTTACGTTTACCATAAATTTAAAAAACTAAAAACACCAAATTTAGTAGTTGCGCCAATTTTTATATGGCTTGTAATTTCTGGTATGGCTGCAGTATTTTTAAAAGGCGCCAGTTACACAATAATACCTGTATTTGCTTTATTAGCTTCTTTTATGATTGTTAGCAACCAAAAAAAACCAAATCCTTTTTTACTTTTCTTTTTAACCCTACCGCTATTAGCCATATTTGCACCTTTTGTAAAAATGTTTCCTGTTGGTCTTGGTTTAAAAATGTTGGTTGCAAGTACTGTTTTAACAACACTTTTATTTGTTGCTATTACGCCAATATTTGGCTTTTACAAACATAAAAACAGACTTGCTTTACTTTGTCTATTGTTAAGTTTAGGTGGTTTTGCAATGGCACATTTAAAGTCTAATTTTACAAAAGATAATGCCAAACCTAGTAGTTTACTTTATGTATTAGACGCCAACAGCAATACTGCTAAATGGGCTACTTATGACAGTTATTTAACAGAGTGGACGGCACAATATGTAAACAATACAAAAACAAAACCACAGCAATTGGCTAGCAATACAATTAGCAGTAAATACAACTCTAACTTTACATACGTTACTAATGCTCCAATAAAAAATATACTTGTACCTAAAATTGAAAAAACAGTTGATACACTTATAAATAACCAAAGACATTTAAAAATTTGTATTACACCACAGCGTAATGTAAACCGTTTAGATATTTATAAAAATAATGTAGCTTTAGCAAAAGCCACAGCAAACGGAGTACCATTACCAAATTACTCTTTGTTAAATACTACAAATAAGTTTATAACCCATTACATTAGCAATAACAATTACACAGAAATTAGTTTAATTTTGGAGCCCAATGCACCTTTAGAACTTACTTTTTACGAGGCCTCTAATGATTTGCTAACCAACCAACATTTTAGCATACCTGCAAGACCTGTAAATGAAATACCAATGCCTTTTGTTTTAAACGATGCAATACTAATTACAAAAACAGTAAAATTTTGAAAAACAAAATAGCCGTATTTGGCTGCGGATGGCTGGGTTTACCTTTAGCCACTACATTGCAAAAGCAAGGATATAAAATTAATGGCAGTACTACTACTAAAGATAAATTAACACTATTAGAGCAACAATCTATAAATTCTTTTTTAGTTGATTTAAATGATAATGACTTTACAACACAATTAGATGCTTTTTTAAGCAATGTAGATGTGCTTATTATTAATATTCCACCAAGAATGAAAACTGGTGACGCAAGTAGTTACCTTACTAAAATGAAGCTAGTACATAAACATAGTAAACTAGCAAACGTTAAAAAGGTAATTTTTGTAAGTAGCACATCTGTATACGGAGATTTAAATGGTGAAATAACCGAAAAAACTACTCCTAAACCCCTAACAAGCGCTGCAAAGCAATTGGTTGCTATAGAACAGTTGTTTTTAAACGATACAGGCTTAAAAACAGCCATAATACGTTTTGGAGGCTTAATTGGTAATGGTAGACATCCTATTTTTCATTTGGCAAAAAAAGACGAAGTAAACAACGGCAATTACCCTATTAACTTGATAGATATTACAGACTGTATTTCAATTATAGGGCTAATAATAGAAAAAAACTATTGGAACGAGATTTTTAATGCAGTGTATCCTTACTACCCATCTAAAGAAGAATACTATACACAAATAGCTAATACTAAGGGACTTAAACCACCTGTATTTATACATAACAAAAGCAACTCCGGAAAGAAAGTTATTTCTTACAATTTGATTTCTGTTAAATTTTACAATTTTGTGACATCAGTTTAAGATACTTTCACAACACTTTTTTAATGTTTCACAACAAAGGCATAGACCAAGTGTTAATTATAAACGCTGATTAACAGGCTTTTGTAGATTATTTGGTAAATTAGAGGTATCAATTAATCAAAAAATATAATGAAAAATACAGATATTAAATCAAGGATAGAAAACAACATCTATAGTTTAATTTCTTCTACATGCTCACAAAGAATAGATGATAAATCTAGAGCTTTACATATAGCAATTATAAAAAAACATTACAACGCCACAGATGTAACTATAGACTACTTTAGAAAAAGGTTAGATATGGATTTGGTGATAGACGATACATTTTATGACCCTAATACCATAAATACTTACATACCTACTTTTAAAGCCAATTTTTATTATTTAGACTTACAAGATTTTTTAAAATCTTGTATTGAAAGAGATGACAGAAGTATTGCATTTTATGCTAGTTTATTACGCTCTCTAAATTTTTTGGACGAACACCATAAACTACTTAAAACCGCTTGACAATTTACTTATATATAGAAAAGAAAAAAGACCGCAATTGCGGTCTTTTTTTATATTTTATAGTGTAGTAACTACAGTGTATTAAAATGCATAGTTTAAACCTAACATCCAAAACGATTGTAACTTATTGTCTACATCATCAAAAGACGTTGCTGTAGCAGGAGTTTGAGCTAAAGAGTAGTTTAAAGCTTCTTGTTTATTGCTTCTTAAGCCAAAGTCAAAACCAACACCAATCATTTTCCAAAGTGTGTACCCAAAAGAGTTTGTCCATGTTACGTTAGACAAGTCTGAGCTTTTATAGCTTTGAAACATTGATAAGTTAGACTTAAAGTTTACTGCACCAATTTTTTTAGTGTAATCTGCAACTATTTTAGCACCTAAAGACGACTCAAAAACAGCGTCGTTATCTGCAAACACAAAGTTGTAGTTTAATGGGTGTATTACCACTACTAGATCTTGTATTGGAGTCCAAGTAGCACCAACACCTAAATCTAAGTAACCAGGGTTATTAAAGTTATTTAAAATAGTAGTTCTGTATTCTGCTAAACCAGAAATTGCAAATTTCTCTGATAATTTACGACCGTATAACGATGTTAGCGTAAAAACATCTGTAGTACCTTCAAACTTATCACTGTCGTTAGGGTTGTCCTTATCATCTAACTTTACCCAAGCAAGGTTTACGTTAGCAGAGTTTCTCCAGAAAAATTTATCTTGTTTAAGGTTAGCATAAGCATTAACAGTAAAACCAATATTACCAGAGTTGTTGTTAGGAGAACCTTGAGCGTACCAGTTATCAAAACTAGAAATAGTACCACCAATAGTACCAAAAGCACCCATTTTCCAACCTGGCATAGCGTCTAACTTAGCCTGTATAGCACCTATTCTTGCTTGTATAGCGGCAACAGAATCTTTTTTAACCGCTTGTTCTGCTTTTAATTCTTCTTCCGTTTGCGCAAAAGATACAGTTGCAACAAATAATAGTGCAGCTGTTAAAACAATTTTCTTCATTTTATAGTTTTTTTAATGGTTTAATGAAGCGCAAATGTAAGCATAGTTCTTTAAAATAAAAACCAACTTCTATTTTCTCTTGTATAGAGGCACAGAAGAACAGGCCTCTCCATACATGATACTTTTAGCGTAAGACTGCATTTTTGCTGTAGCCCATAAGTATGCATTTGGCGGCACTGGCTTGTTGCTACACCCCTTAATAATAACGGGTTTATCTTTATAAACAGAAAAATCTAAGTTAGCTATAATAGTCTGGTAAACAGAAGAATATAACTCCTCTAGGTTTCCTTGTACTATATATTTAGCATGTGGTTGTAGCTGCGTAGTAATTAACATATATGCCCAACCAGGCACTATGGCATCTGTAGAGCAATACAATGCTACATAAGCATTATTATATTGCTCCCAATTGTGCTTTGCAATATGTTCTCTAAAATCTTTTTCTTTTAAAATAAAGCCTTCAAAAAGCCAATCTTTTATATCTAAAAGCACTTTTTCTTCCTTTGGAAAGTAATCTTCCAAATCAAAAGTAACAAGTTTAGAACTTGCCACCCTATTTATAATTTCATTAGACTGTGCCATATAGTAAGATTTAAAAACCAGAAAATTTAGCTACTAATTACAAAAGTCCAAGCTCTAATTTAGCTTCTTCACTCATTAATTCTTGTGTCCAAGGCGGATCAAAAGTAATTTCTACCTCAGCACCTTTTACAAGGTCTAAAGATTTTACTTTTTCTTCTATCTCTACAGGTAAAGATTCTGCAACTGGGCAGTTAGGAGATGTTAATGTCATAAGTATTTTAACATCATTATCTTCATTTACAAAAACATCGTAAATTAAACCTAGTTCATATATATCTACAGGAATTTCTGGATCGTAAATAGTTTTTAAAACCTTTACAATATCTTCTCCTAATTGGTGTGTATCTACTGCTTCACTCATAACTTATATAATTGTTACTTGTTGTTATTTTAATTGCGTTTGGTATGCAATGGCGTACATTTTTATTTGCTTAATCATACTTACCAAACCATTTGCTCTTGTAGGAGACAAATGTTCTTTTAATCCAATTTCATCAATAAAACTGGTATCTGCATCAATAATATCTTTAGGGTGCTGCCCACTAAAAGCACGTATTAAAATAGCTATAATACCTTTTGTAATAATGGCATCACTATCTGCGGTAAAAGAAAGTTTATCTTCTTCTAAATCTGCATGTACCCAAACTTTACTTTGGCAACCTTTTATAATATTGTCATCGGTTTTGTATTGCTCATCTATTAAAGGTAATGACTTGCCAAGATCTATCATATATTCATAGCGTTGCATCCAGTCATCAAACATAGAAAACTCGTCTACTATTTCTTCTTGTATTTCTTTAATTGTCATAGTTCCTTTTTAATTTTACAAAAAGCCGAAGCGTTTATATTTAAAACAAAAATACGATAACAAAAGTGCTTATCAAATTAGCGTGTAGTAATTAACTTTTTATTGTAGCATTGCTACTGCTCTTTTTACACCAGCAACTAAAGTATCTACTTCTTCTTTTGTATTATAAAAGCTAAAGCTAGCCCTTACAGTACCTGGTATTCCGTAAAAATCCATTATTGGTTGTGCACAATGGTGGCCTGTACGTACTGCTATACCAAGTTTATCTAAAATAGATCCAATATCATATGGGTGAATGTTACCTACATTAAAAGATATAACAGATGTTTTTTCTAATGCTGTACCGTAAATTTTAAGTCCGTCTACCGTTAATAATTGCGTTGTTGCATACACTAGCAACTCATGCTCATAATCTGCAATAGCACTAAAACCAATAGCATTCATATAATCTAAAGCAGCACCAAAAGCTATACCACCGCAAATGTTGGGTGTACCAGCCTCAAACTTATGTGGCAAATCTGCGTAGGTTGTTTTATCAAAAGTAACCTCAGCAATCATTTCGCCACCACCTTGGTAAGGAGGTAGTTTATTTAACCACTCTTCTTTACCGTATAACATACCAGCCCCTGTTGGTCCGCACATTTTATGTGCAGATACAACATAAAAATCTACATCTAAAGCTTGCACGTCTGCTTTTATATGTGGTGCAGCTTGTGCGCCATCTATTAAAACAGCTGCACCAACATTGTGTGCAGCGTTTATAATTTCTTTTATAGGATTAACTGTCCCTAAAGCATTAGAAACGTGGTTACAAAAAACAAGTTTAGTATTGCTACATAGTAATTTATAATACGCCTCTATATCCAATTCACCATTAAGGTTCATTGGTATTACTTTTAAAACCGCACCAGTACGCTCACATAGCATTTGCCAAGGAACTATATTAGAATGGTGTTCTAATGCAGATACAATAATTTCATCTCCCTTTTTTAATAGTGATGAAAAGCCATTTGCAACAAGGTTAATACCGTGTGTTGTACCAGCAGTAAAAATTATTTCATGTGTATGCTTGGCATTAAAATGATGTTGTATTGTTGCTCTAGCTTGCTCATACTTATCTGTAGCTTCTTGAGAAAGTGTGTGCACACCTCTATGTATATTTGCATTGTAACCACTGTAATAGTCCACAATAACATCTAACACCTGTTTTGGCGTTTGTGATGTTGCTGCATTATCTAAATACACTAAAGGTTGCCCATTTACAGTTCTACTTAAAATAGGAAAATCTTTGCGTATTGTTTGAATATCTAGGGTTGTTTTCTGCATAATTTTTAAGCTATCAGATTGTATTTTTTTACAAGTCAAAACCTAAATTAACACCTAATTTATTAGCTATTAATTTATTAATTCTAACTTTTAATTCTGGTATACGTACGCTTTCTAATACGTTATTTGCAAAGGCATACATTAGTAATGCTCTTGCTTCTTTTTTAGGTATACCTCTAGACTGTAAGTAAAACAAAGCCTCTTCATCTAACTGGCCAATAGTACAACCGTGAGAACATTTAACATCATCTGCAAAAATCTCTAATTGTGGCTTTGTGTTAATAGTAGCTTTATCACTTATTAATATGTTGTTATTTTGCTGAAAAGCATTTGTTTTCTGAGCAATTTTATCAACTATAATTTTACCGTTAAATACACCTGTAGCGCTGTCTGCATAAATACCTTTATAATCTTGGTGACTCTCACAATTTGGCTCTATATGGTGTACTAATGTATGGTGGTCTACGTGTTGCTTATCTCCAATAATTGTAATACCCTTCATTGTAGAATCTATACGTTCTCCGTTCTGATAAAAATTAAGGTTATTACGCATTAATTTACCTCCAAAAGAAAAAGTGTGCACTTTTACGTGGCTTCCATCTTTTTGATCTACGTAAGTGTTATCTATAAGAGATGCAGAATCTACATCGTTTTGCACCTTATAATAGTCTACAATTGCATTTTTTGCAGCAAAAATTTCTGTAACACAGTTTGTTAACACCTCATTACTAGTTAAACTCTGGTGACGCTCTATAATTTGCATTTCAGAATTTTCTTCGGCAATAATTAAGTTACGTGGTTGCAACATTAAAGCAGCATCATTACCTGTAGAGAAATGTATAATCTCTATTGGTTTTTTTGGCACTTTATTTTTTGGAATGTAAATGTATGCACCCTCTCTACTAAATGCAGTGTTTAATGTAGTTAAAGAGTCGTCTTTAGAAGCTACTTTATTAAAGTAAACATCTATAACAGCCTTATACATTGGTTTAGTTAATGCTGCACTCATTAAACAAATATCTACACCATCATGTGTAGTTTCAGACAAGTTAGAGCTATACACACCATCTACAAATACTATTTTATAAGTATCTATTTGATGTATAAAGTATTTTTTAACATCCTTATACTCTAAAGAACTTTCTTTTTTAGGAAAGATGCTAAAATCTATTTTTTGTAAGCTGTTTAATGAGGTGTATTTCCAGGCTTCCTCTTTTTTAGAAGGAAAACCTTTAGTTTCAAAATTTTTAATAGCCTCTGTACGTACATCGTGCACAGGGTTGTGTACGTCTACGTTATTCTCGAACGCTAAAAATGAAGAAACTAATTTATCTTTTAAATCCATATTATTTAATATTGAGTAGTAAGTAGTAGCTAATGCACAAGTATTATGCATTAAAAGAATTAACTTATTACTTTTTTAAACTGCCGCTTCCTGCTTAATCCAATCGTATCCTTTTTCTTCTAACTCTAAAGCAAGTTCTTTAGTTCCAGATTTTACAATTTTACCATTGTAAAGTACGTGTACATAATCTGGCACTATATACTCTAACAAACGTTGGTAGTGTGTAATAACAACAATAGCGTTGTCTTTACTTTTTAGTTTGTTTACACCATTAGCTACAATACGTAAAGCATCAATATCTAAACCAGAATCTGTTTCATCTAAAATAGCAAGTTTAGGCTCTAACATTGCCATTTGAAAAATCTCGTTACGTTTTTTTTCACCACCAGAAAAACCTTCGTTTAAAGAACGAGATAAGAATTTACGGTCTATCTCTAACAACTCAGACTTATCTCTAATAAGTTTAAGCATATCTTTAGCCGGCATATCTTCTAAACCTTTTGCTTTACGAGACTCATTAATAGCCGTTTTCATAAAGTTAGTTACAGAAACACCAGGAATTTCTACTGGGTATTGAAATGATAAGAAAACACCATTATGAGCTCTTTCTTCTGGAGAAAGATCTTCAATGTTTTCTTCATTTAAAAAGATATCTCCTGCTGTAACCTCGTAAGTTTCATTACCAGCTATAACAGAAGCCAATGTACTTTTACCAGAACCATTTGGTCCCATAATAGCATGTACCTCTCCAGGGCCAACCTCTAAATTAATTCCTTTTAGTATTTCTTTGCCATCAACATTGGCGTGTAAATCTTTAATTTTAAGCATTTTATCGCTACTTTAATGTTCTTTATTTTTCTTTTCTTTTTTTAGGGTATTTTTTTATCAATCTAAAAACACCCAGCGTTTCTTTATTAGAGAAACAAGTTTAACCTACAGAGCCTTCTAAACTAATTTCTAATAGTTTTTGAGCTTCTACAGCAAATTCCATTGGCAACTTATTTAGTACTTCTTTACTAAAACCGTTTACTATTAATGCAATTGCTTTTTCTGTATCTATACCACGTTGGTTACAATAAAAAATTTGGTCTTCACCAATTTTACTTGTTGTAGCCTCATGCTCTATCATAGCCGATTTGTTTTTAGCCTCTATGTATGGGAACGTATGTGCACCACACTCATTCCCCATTAAAAGAGAATCGCACTGAGAAAAGTTACGGGCATTTTCTGCACGACTACTTACTTGTACTAAACCACGGTAGCTATTTTGAGATTTACCTGCAGATATACCTTTAGAAATAATTGTACTCTTGGTGTTTTTACCTAGGTGAACCATTTTTGTACCAGTATCTGCTTGCTGGTAATTGTTTGTTACTGCAATAGAATAAAACTCTCCAATAGAGTTATCTCCTTTTAAAATACAAGAAGGATATTTCCATGTTACTGCAGAACCTGTTTCTACTTGTGTCCATGATACTTTTGCGTTTTTCTCGCATAAAGCTCTTTTTGTTACAAAATTATAAACACCACCTTTACCCTCTTTATTACCAGGGAACCAGTTTTGTACTGTAGAGTATTTAATTTCTGCGTCATCCATTGCAATTAACTCTACAACGGCTGCGTGTAATTGGTTTTCGTCTCTAGATGGCGCAGTACAGCCCTCTAAATAACTTACATAACTCTCTTGGTCTGCCACAACCAAAGTACGCTCAAACTGACCCGTACCTGCTTGGTTAATTCTAAAGTAAGTAGAAAGCTCCATTGGGCAACGTACGCCTTTAGGAATGTAACAGAAAGACCCATCTGTAAATACAGCCGAATTTAATGCTGCATAAAAGTTATCTGTAGTTGGCACTACAGTACCTAAATACTTACGCACCAACTCTGGATGTTCTTGTATAGCTTCAGAAATTGGCATAAAAATAATACCTTTTTCTGCTAATGTTTTTTGAAAAGTAGTGGCAACAGAAACAGAATCTACAACAATATCTACTGCAACATTTTGCAATTTCTTTTGTTCGTCTATAGAAATACCTAGCTTTTTATACATTTCTAACAACTCCGGATCTACATCATCTAAAGTTTTATTAGGATCTGCTTTTTTAGGGGCAGAATAGTAACTTATTGCCTGAAAATCTGGTTTTTCATAATTAACATTTGCCCAATCTGGTTCTTCCATTTTTTCCCAAACACGGTATGCTTCTACACGCCAGTCTGTCATCCACTTAGGCTCATTTTTCTTTTTAGAAATAGCTACAACAATTTCTTCACTTAATCCTATAGGAAAAGTATCAGACTCTATATCGGTATAAAAACCATATTCATACTCTTTGGTTTCTAGCTCTTTCTTTAACTCTTCTTCTGTATATGCCATATCATCTTAATTTGCTAACAAAAACATTATTTTATTAGCTAATTTTTAAATCTTTGCTTTTATATTTTTAATCATTGTTTATAACGAAAAACTTTCGCCACAACCACATGTTCTTTGTGCATTTGGATTATTAAACACAAAACCTTTTCCGTTTAATCCTCCAGAATACTCTAAAGTAGTTCCTACTAGATATAAAAAACTTTTTTTATCTACCACAATTCGTACCGCATTATCTTCAAAAACCTTGTCTGTTTCTGTTGTAGTTTTATCAAAATCTAATTCGTAAGATAAACCACTACATCCGCCGCTTTTAACACCAACACGTACAAAATCTTTTTCAGCATTAAAACCACTTTCTGTCATTAAATCTATGACTCTCTTCTTTGCTGTTTCTGAGACTTTTATCATACTAATCTTAATTTAAATTAGACCTAAGCTCAAATTTCTTTTGGTTTAGTTCTAAACAATTCACAAATATAGTGTATAAGTAGGGTTTTACCATACATCCTAACATTATTATAACGAATGATAACATAAGATTTCTCTATTTACCAAAAAAGTTAATCTATATTAAGATTCTTTTATGTGTAAAAAACACATTTTGTATAATATCCTTATTATTTTTGCAGTATGTTAGACGATAAAAATCCAAAGAGAACATCTCTTGAACAATTAGGCGAATTTGGTTTAATTAACCACCTTACTAAAGATTTTACTTTACAGCACAAATCTAGTATTAAAGGTATTGGTGATGATGCTGCTGTTATAGATTTTAAAGATAAGAAGACTGTAATTTCTACAGATTTACTGATTGAAGGCGTACATTTTGATCTTAGCTACGTACCTCTTAAACATTTGGGTTACAAGGCTGTAATGGTAAACCTGTCTGACATTTATGCGATGAATGCTACCGCAACACAAATTACGGTTTCTATAGCGGTATCTAACAGGTTTCCGTTAGAGGCTTTAGAAGAATTGTATAGTGGTATTGCACTTGCTGCAAAAACATATAATGTAGATTTAGTTGGTGGTGATACTACCTCATCTACAAAAGGAATGCTTATTAGTATTACTGCTATAGGCCAAGCTAATGAAGAAGACTTGGTTTACAGAAATGGCGCTAAACCTAACGATTTGCTTGTTGTTACAGGAGATTTGGGTGCTGCTTATATGGGACTACAAGTTTTAGAGCGCGAAAAAGAGGTTTTTAAAGTAAACCCCAACAACAATCCAGACCTATCTATGTACACCTATATTGTAGAACGACAATTAAAACCAGAAGCTCGTAAAGATATTGTGCCTTTACTTAACGCTTTAGAGGTTAAGCCAACTTCTATGATTGATGTTAGTGATGGTTTATCTTCAGAAATTTTACATTTATGCGAGCAAAGTAACGTAGGTTGTAATTTGTATGAAGACAAAATACCGTTAGACCCAACTGTTATTAGCTCTTGTGAAGAGTTTAAAGTAAACAGCACAACTGTTGCCTTAGGCGGTGGTGAAGATTATGAACTGCTTTTTACTATAGACCAAAAAGAATTCCCAAAAATAAAAGGGAATCCTAACTTAACTGTCGTAGGGCATATGACAGATAAGAATGAAGGTGTTCACTTAATTTCCAGGAATAATACTAAAATTCCGATAACCGCGCAGGGCTGGAACTCTTTATCTGAAGAACAATAACACTAGGCCGCGTGTTGCGGTGCGTGTTGGTGTTTTTTCTTGTATACTTTTTGTAATGTGTTGTTAATGTCTTCTAACTCTGGTGTTAGTGCAGACAAATTACCTGTTACATCTGTAGTAACTTGTTTTTTACAGTGTATACACTCGTACTCATTTATATGCGAAGTTACTTTTTTTGTTACTGCATAATAATGACCAAAAATTCCGCAACATAACGCGTTAAAAACTGAACTAGAAGTGGCTAAAAAATTTTTCATAGCTTGTAGGATTTAAACAATGTTTGGTGGGGACCAGGCACTGATATTTATATTATTTTTTTATGATGATTGTTAACCGTTAATTACCATCATTTTTTAATTAACGCTCTGGTGTTAAAAATATTGAGTCTTTGTTAATTTTTTTTAACAAAAAACAATTTTTTCGATGAAATACATAAAATTTTATGAACAACTAGCCGTTTGTCGATAATTTAGAATACACTATCTTTCCCTTTTTAATACAACATGTACCCAATGAATAATACCAAAGAAACTCTAGTATCTGCTTTTGCATTGTTTTCGCTCTTTTTTGGTGCCGGAAACTTAATTCTTCCTCCCTTTATAGGGTTTAACTCTGGAGAATTATGGTGGGTAATGGCCATAGGTTTTTGCTTATCTGCAATACTAATACCAATACTAGGCATTTTTGCCCATGCAAAACTACAAGGCACTATTTTTGACTTTGGCAAAAAGGTTTCTAACACTTTTAGTTTGGTGTTTTCTATATTAATTTACTGTATTGCAGTAGCACTACCCTCTCCCAGAACAGCATCTGTAACGCATGAAATTGGTATTGCTCCTTTTTTTAACATACCATCTATATACACCAGTGTAGTTTATTTTGGTTTGGTTTTAGTATTTGCACTTAACAGATCTAAAATTTTAAATATACTAGGTAAGTTTTTAACTCCTGCAATACTCTTAATTTTACTTGCCATTATAGGCATTTGTGTATTTAATTTTGATTTTACCTTTGGAGCATCAACCGTAAAAAGCCCATTTACAGATGGTATATTAGAAGGCTACCAAACTTTTGATGCTATTGCAGCTGTTGTTGTGGGTGGCGTATTAATTATCTCCATTAACCTAAAAAATAAAGATATATCTTATACAGACCGTAAAACACTAATAAGAAACGCTGGTATTTTTGCCGGTCTAGGTTTACTATTTGTTTACGGAGGTTTAATTTTAACTGGTGCATTAATGCATTCTAACTTTAACGCAGATATTAACCGTACAGATTTACTAAACGGAATTAGCAGAACTCTTTTAGGCGATGAAGGAAACAAATTTTTAAGTATTTTGGTAAGTTTAGCTTGTTTTACTACAGCTATTGGTATTGTTACTGGTACTGCAGATTTTATAAAAGGCAGGTTTAACAACTCTAACAAAGCGTACACAATTACAGCTATTATAAGCTGCGTACTGGGTATTGTTATGGGCCAATTTAATGTAGACTATATAATTGTTGTTGCCATACCCGCTTTAATGTTTATTTACCCAATTACTATAATTTTAATAGTGCTTAATGTTTTACCAGATAAATATACAGCACCAAAAGTATTTAAGGCAGTAGTATATACCACCATTTTATTTAGCGTTCCAGATTTTTTAAACAGTATTGGCATTACTAGCGTTGCAAAATTTACAGCAGCATATTTACCCTTAAGCACATATAGTTTAGCTTGGGTACTACCAGCGACTATTGCATTAGTTATAGGAAATTTAAGCTCTGAAAAAGCCACAACGGTATAATTTTTGACTATTATAAAAACTGATACACATTTGGTTACCATACCATTTGTTTTTTTAATAATTTTACAAGCGTATGAGCTGTATTTGTAACCACTTATTAAAAAAATGCTTATTGCTATCAATATTGATTGCAAGTTTTGGCTATGCCCAAGAAATAGAAAATAGTGCAGATGTTTTTTTAGAAGAATATTCTGATGATTTTCAGGAGGCTTTTTTTGAAGGGTTAAAACAAAAAGGAATAGAAAACTATGACCGTGCTGTAAACAGTTTTTTAGTATGCCAAAAAATAGAACCTAAAAATGCAGCAGTAGCTAATGAACTTGCTAAAGCATATCTAAAAAGCAAACAATATAGCTTAGCACAAGAACAGGCCGAAATTGCTTTAAATGAAGACCCAAATAATATGTGGTATTTAGAGAGCCTATATATTTCTTTAAAAAAACAGTATAAAAACGTTAGTAATTTAAAGGAAATTGTGCCTTATAGTAATTACCAATTAAAAGAAAACTTAGCCCACTTACTGTATTTAAAACAGAACTACAACGAGGCTAAAAATGTACTTGTAGAACTAAATGATGGCGCTTTTAAAGAAGATTTTAGTGCAAAGTTACAAGCTGCAATAGACCACAGAAAAGCAAATACCAATAGTTTTACGTTTACAAGCACTACAGTTACCAATACTCCAACAAAAAAAACCACAGCTAGGCAAACTACTAGCAACAGCAGTAATTCTGCCTTTAATTACAAAAGCAGACTAAAGTTTACCCTAAAGCAAAAGAACTATGTTTTTTTAGAAACCACAGCAAAAGAAGCGCTAGAAGCTTATCCTTCTCAGCCATATTTTTACTATGCTTTAGGAACTGCTTATAACGGCAGAAAAAAACACAGAGCAGCTATAGAAACTTTAAAAATGGGTTTAGATTATGTTTTAGATGATATACGCCTTGCAGATAATTTTTACAGGGAAATTGCCGCTGCATATACCGCAATGGGCAACCCAGCAAAAGCAAATATGTACTTGGCTAAAGTAAAATTTAAAAAATAAAAAATGATAAAAAAGCTTCAAACAACACCCAAAATACTTTTAGCACTTATTGTTGTGTTGTTTTTTGTCTCTTGCAAGTCTAAAAAAGTTATTGCAGAAGGCACATCAACCTTAAAAAAACTAAACACAAAAACTGTGGTAAAGAACCACTATGCAAATACCTTAGATTTTAAAACGCTACGCGGCAGACTAAAAATAGACTATACAGATGGTACAGATACGCAAGGCTATACTGTTAGTTTTAGAATGGAAAAAGACAAAGCAATATGGATAAGCGCAACACTTGGTGTTGTTAAAGCCTACATTACACCAACAAGAGTTAGTTTTTACAACAGATTACAAAACGAGTATTTTGATGGAGATTTTACATACTTAAGCAATTTACTAGGCACAGAGTTGGATTATAACAAGGTTCAGAATTTATTATTAGGCCAAGCTTTATTTGATTTACGCAAAGAAAAATACAATACCGTAGAACTAAACAACCAATACCAATTGGCTCCTAAAAAAGCAAATAACCTTTTTAAAACATTACTACAAATAGAACCTAACAATTACAAGGTTGCAGGTATGCAACTGTCTCAGCCTTTAAAAAATAGAGTTTTAAACGTACAGTATAAAAACTACCAAGTAGTAGACAAAAAATTAGTGCCAAATATTATAGATATTTACGTAAAAGACCAAGATAAAACAGATACTATTGCACTTACTTTTAAAAACATAGAGCTTAATAAAAGTTTTAGCTTTCCTTATAAAATACCAAACGGTTTTAAAGAAATTGTTTTAGAATAACACTACTATTTATGCGCCACATTACGTTTTTTACATTATTTTTTTCTCTGCTATGCGGAAGTTTTTTGGCTGCACAAACCAACCAACAAATAGCATTAGAAAAAAAGCGCGCACAGTTACAAAAAGATATTAGAGCTATAAACCGACTTTTATATGCTGAAACTAAAGAAAAAGGTAATGTTTTAGAACAAGTAGAGAGTTTAGAGCAAAAAATAAATGCACAACAACAGCTTGTACGCATTACCAATCAACAAAGTAATTTACTTAACAGACAAATAAATGCTAATGTGCGCAACATTGGCACATTAAAAAAAGATTTGCTTACCTTAAAGGAAGATTATGCTGAAATGATACAAAAATCGTATCAGAACAAATCACAACAAAGTAGGTTGCTATTTTTACTGTCTTCCGAAAATTTTTTACAAGCCTACAAGCGCTTACAATACATAAAACAATATACAAATTACAGACAAGAACAAGGAAAATCTATAATTGCTAAAACAGATACGCTAAAATTAAAAAACCAAGATTTAATAGATCAGCGTAAATTAAAAGAGCAATTGCTTAAAGAAAACCTAGCTACTAAAAAAGAATTAGAAAAGGAGAAAAAAGCTAAAGACGCACTTTTAAGAACAATTAAAAAAAATGAAAGCAAATACACTGCTAGTATTAATAAGAAAAAATCTGAAGCACGTAAAATAGATCAGCAAATAGAAAAACTTATACGCTCTGCCATTGTTGCTACAAATAAAAAAACAACCGGCAAAACCACTACAAAAACTAGCAGCACAAAATTTGTATTAACACCAGAAGCTAAAATTGTTGCCAACAATTTTACTGCAAATAAAGGCAAGCTTATTTGGCCCGTTGCAAAAGGCTTTAAAAGTAAAGGATTTGGCGTATACAAAGATGCCGTTTACCCAGGTATTAAACACCAAAATAATGGTGTAATTATAGCTACAGACAAGGGCTCTAAAGCACGCTCTATTTTTGAAGGTGAAGTTATTGCTGTACTTGCTGTACCAGGAGGCAATAAAGGTGTACAAATAAAACACGGTAATTATATAACTACCTATTACAACCTATCTACCACTTATGTAAAAAAAGGCGATAAGGTTACTGCAAAACAAGAGATAGGAGAGGTTGCTACAAATAAATTTAGCGGACAAACTTTACTTAAGTTTTACTTATATAAAAACGTTAGTAAGTTAAACCCAGAAGAATGGATATACCAGTTGTAATACCAGTTTAATAACTGCACACAAATTACTTTTCAATTTTAATACTCCAAGGACTGTATGTTAATTTATCCATATAATCTTGTTTTTGTATTATTAGCATTTTATCTATGCCCTTTTCCTTTATTGGCAAATATCCGTACTCATAACAAAAAAAATAAGTTCCTGTTTTAAACGGATATATATGCGTAAACAAATCTACCCTATAACCAAGTTGCACTAAAACCTCCTTTTTAACTGTACCTTTTCCGCTTGGACAAAAATGCGCTAACAAGCTTCTGTTTTTTCTTAACGCACTATTTATCTTTTGTATACTTATTTCATGTAACGGTCTGTTTGTATTGTGGTACGTACTTCTGCATTCTGTATCACAAAACTTTTTATCGGACCTACCCACAAGCTCTTTATTACAGGATAAACAAAATTTCATTTTCATAAAAGTATTATTAGACGTTTATACACGTATATAAACGCTTAAATATAAGCTTTTTAACTCTATTTTATTCATTTTTACACAATGAAACCCAATACAATAGCTACACAATTACTAAAGACTGAAGAAACAAAACCAGATTATGCGCTGGCTATGTCGTTAATGCATCAGAAATTATTGTTAAAAAACTACAGCAAAAACACTACTAAAACTTATATGCATATGTTTAAGCAGTTTTTAACATATATGTATCCTATGCCTTTACACCAGGTTTCTACTGCTCATATTATGTATTACCACAAAGAATTAGTTACTAAGCAAAACGTATCTGCATCATACCAAAACCAAAGTATTAACGCTATTAAATTTTATATTGAAAAAGTATTAAACTTACCCAAAGTACAATATGATTTTTGTAGACCTAGAAAAGCTAAAAAACTACCTAAAGTACTGTCTTTACAAGAGGTAGCTGACATTATAACGGTCACAAATAACATAAAGCATAAAACCATTTTAAAGATGATATATGGTTGCGGATTAAGAATATCTGAATGTATAAACCTTAAAGTAGAAGACATAGACTCTAACAATATGCGTGTATGGGTAAGAAACGCAAAAGGTAACAAGGACAGAATTACGTTATTATCACCTACTATGTTAGCGCAATTACGTGCATATTATATAGTATACAAACCTAAAAAGTGGTTGTTTGAGGGCGCAGATGGAAAGCAGTATAGTGCCTCTAGCATACGACAGGTATTTAACAGATCTAAAAAGAAGGCTAGGGTACATATGCCCGCAACAGTGCACACCTTAAGGCATTCTTTTGCTACACATTTATTAGACGCAGGCACCAATTTAAGGTACATACAAAAATTATTGGGGCACAACAGCTCTAAAACTACAGAAATTTACACCCATGTTAGTACTACTAATCTTATAAATATTACAAGCCCTTTAGATATGTTACCTAAATAACATATATTTGAAAGAGAAATAAACGCAATAAACTGCGTTTACTAACTAAATGGAGAATGGAAAATTATAGATTATTCTGTATGGGAAAATTAAAAAAACTATGCCCAACAATGTATAACCGCAATTACGGCGGATTCGACTACGTCCGAATCCATCCATAATTGCTAAGGCGTATCCTAAGCCGAAAAACATTAACTTTAATCCCGTAACTTCGGTTATACCTACCGTTAGGTACAATTTAAGAAACAAAATCACATATGAAATTACATTTAAAATTATTGACTTCTATTTTGTTGATTATATTTACAACTAATGAAGTTATCGCACAGGACGCTACAAAAGCTCATAAAGACTCATTGAATATTGTTGTAACTAAATATTATGATTTAAACCTTAAGATATTCCAAGCGAACTCAACTGTCGAGGATATTGATAAAACTTTTGAACTTTTTACAGATGACTTTACATATGTTCATCCAAAATACGGCGGAATATATACGAGAGAAGATTTATATAACGGATATGTTCGCAATCAAAAAAATGGAGGGTATGACGGAAAAGTAACGGACATTAAAATAGAAAACAAAATCATTGGACTGAACGCAGTAGTCGTGGAAAAAAGGTTTGTGGAAAAAAAAGAAGACGGAATCAAAGATGGCAAATTAGAAATGACCCTTTTTGAATTTAGGGACGGAAAAATATCTCGAATCTTTGAATATTGGTAACGGAATAAAAAACTGTACCTAACAACGTGTATAATTAATTGCTTGAGTATGTAACTGCTAATCGGAAAATTCTCCGAATTTTCCTCAATTCCGTCCCCTTTTGCTATCTTAGTTCCTAATCGCAACTAATAATACACAAACACGTTA
>NZ_ARZX01000030.1:0-26685 GCF_000568425.1 Cellulophaga geojensis KL-A | reverse complement strand
CCGCCACAAAGGCGAGTGTAGGGTTAAAGAAATACAGAAAAGCAATACACACGTATACCTTATATATAATGTAAATTACTTTGGCGTTACACTGATAACATATATGCCATTAATTTAATATAAAATATCTACTTTATTATTGTTAGGGTGACAACAAGATATTATCTTTGTATTCTTATATTAATATTAGGTATGATTAAAATTACTTTACCAGACGGTACTTTAAAAGAATTTTCCGAAGGAAGCACTCCTATGGACGTTGCTAAAAGCATTAGCGAAGGATTTGCTAGAAATGTTATTTCTGCTAAATTTAATGATACCACGGTAGAAACCGTAACACCATTAACCGAAGATGGTAGCTTAGTTTTATATACTTGGAAAGATACTGAAGGCAAACAAGCTTTTTGGCACTCATCTTCACACATAGTTGCACAAGCTATTGAAGAATTATATCCTGGGGTTAAATTAACTATTGGACCATCTATTGAAAATGGATTTTACTATGATGTTGACTTAGGAGAAGGCAGATCTATATCTGATAAAGATTTTCCTAAAATAGAAAAGAAAGCAATTGAAATTGCCAGAGGAAAGCATGATTTTAAAATGCGTTCTGTTACTAAAGATGAAGCCCTAGCCTTATACAAGGAACAAGGCAACGAATACAAAACCGAGTTAATTGAAAATTTAGAGGATGGCACAATTACTTTTTGTGACCATGATACGTTTACAGATTTATGTAGAGGCGGACATATACCTAACACTGGCATTGTAAAAGCAATAAAAATACTAAGTGTTGCAGGAGCATACTGGAGAGGTGATGAAAATAAGCCTCAGCTTACACGTATATACGGTATATCTTTCCCTAAACAAAAGGAATTGACCGAATACTTAGAATTATTAGAACAAGCTAAACAAAGAGATCATAGAAAATTAGGTAAAGAACTTGAACTGTTTACTTTTTCTCAAAAAGTTGGCGCAGGTTTACCATTGTGGCTACCAAAAGGTGCTGCCTTAAGAGAGCGTTTAGAAAACTTTTTAAAGAAAGCACAGAAAAAAGCCGGTTATGAAATGGTGGTAACTCCGCACATAGGACAAAAAGAACTATACGTTACTTCTGGACATTACGCTAAGTACGGAGAAGATAGTTTTCAACCAATAAAGACTCCTAAAATGGATGAAGAGTTTTTATTGAAGCCTATGAACTGTCCACACCATTGCGAAGTGTTTAATTTTAAACCACACTCTTATAAAGATTTACCTAAACGTTTTGCTGAATTTGGTACAGTATATAGATATGAACAAAGTGGTGAGTTACACGGACTAACACGTGTTAGAGGTTTTACACAAGATGATGCGCATATTTTTTGCACACCAGACCAATTAGATCAAGAGTTTAAAAATGTTATAGATTTATCTTTATATGTATTAAATTCTTTAGGTTTCACAAACTTTAAAGCTCAGGTATCTGTAAGGGATTTGAATAATCCCGACAAATATATTGGTAGTGTTGAAAACTGGGAAAAAGCTGAGAATGCAATTATAAATGCAGCCAAAGAAAAAGGCTTAGACTACGTTATAGAGAGTGGTGAAGCAGCTTTTTATGGCCCTAAGCTAGACTTTATGGTTAAAGATGCACTTGGTAGAAATTGGCAACTTGGCACAATACAGGTAGATTATAACTTACCAGAGCGTTTTGATTTAACTTATAAAGGGAGTGACAATGAAGATCACAGACCAGTAATGATACACCGAGCTCCTTTTGGAAGTATGGAACGTTTTATTGCTTTATTATTAGAACATACAGGTGGTAATTTCCCATTATGGCTAATACCAGATCAAGCAATTGTACTACCAGTTAGCGAGAAATATGAGAAATATGCGAAAAAAGTTTTAAATTCATTAGAAAATGACGAAATTCGCGCCCTGCTAGACAACAGAAACGAAACGGTTGGTAAGAAAATTAGGGAAGCTGAAATGAATAAAATCCCTTTTATGATTATCATTGGCGAGAATGAAGAGGCTACAAACACTATATCTGTGCGTAAACACGGAGGTGAAGATTTAGGCTCTATCTCAATAAAAGATTTTAGTGACTTGGTAACTAGCGAAATAAATAGTACCTTAAAGTCGTTTTAAAAAAATAGAAGTTTAATCTAAAAATTATTAGTTATAGCAATTAGAAAGAGATTTAGGCCGCAGCCGAGAAGAGAGAACAAGAATCCGCACAATATCAACAACGATATTAAAGTACCTAATGTACGTTTAGTTGGTGATAATGTAGAGGTTGGTGTATACTCAACAAAAGTGGCTTTAGCAAAAGCAGAGGAGTTAGAATTAGATTTGGTAGAAATCTCACCAAAAGCAGATCCTCCTGTGTGTAAAATTATAGACTACAAGAAATTCTTATACGAGCAAAAGAAGCGTGAAAAGGTTATGAAAGCCAAAGCGTCTAAAGTTGTTGTAAAAGAAATTCGTTTTGGACCACAAACTGATGATCATGATTATGAGTTTAAGAAAAAACACGCAGAGAAATTTTTAAAAGATGGTGCTAAATTAAAGGCATATGTATTTTTTAAAGGTAGATCTATAGTCTATAAAGATCAAGGAGAAATATTGTTGTTACGTCTTGCACAAGAACTAGAAGAACTAGGAAAAGTGGAGCAAATGCCTAAGTTAGAAGGTAAAAGGATGACAATGTTTTTAGCTCCTAAAACGAAGAAATAAGAACACTTGTAATTAAGTGTTTTAAAATAAACCAAATGTAACAGTTTGGAATACTAAGCGAGAAATGCCGGAGTTTTTTCGGTATTTAATTTATTAAATAGGAGAAAAATGCCTAAAATGAAAACTAAATCCAGTGCTAAGAAGCGTTTTAAGCTTACAGGTACAGGTAAAATAAAAAGAAAGCACGCTTTTAAGAGTCACATTTTGACAAAAAAATCTAAAAAGCGTAAGCTTGCATTAACTCATAGCGGATTAGTACATGAGTCTGATGTAAAAAGTATTAAAGAGCAATTACGTTTAAAGTAATTAAACTCTTTACGGTAATTATTATTAACCATGGAGTTAGGCTTAAAAACAAAGTGTCTTAATTAAGGCCGCCTACTACAAAAAAAATTAAAATTTATGCCAAGATCAGTAAATTCAGTTGCTTCTAGAGCCAGAAGAAAAAAGGTAATGAAGCAAGCCAAAGGTTACTTTGGAAGACGTAAAAACGTTTGGACAGTAGCTAAAAATGCGGTTGAAAAAGCAATGCAATATGCTTATAGAGACCGTAGAGTTAAGAAAAGAAATTTCCGTGCTTTATGGATTACTCGTATTAATGCGGGTGCTAGATTACATGGAATGTCTTATTCTCAATTCATGGGTAAAGTAAAAGCTAATAACATTGAGCTTAACCGTAAGGTTTTAGCTGATTTAGCTATGAACCACCCAGAAGCTTTTAAAGCTATTGTAAACAAGGTAAAATAAAAAAATAATTCATCTCGCTTAGGTGAATAAAACCTGCTCTTTTAAGAGCAGGTTTTTTTTTAGGAAAACTTTAGCTTAGTCACTACAACATTTACACTAATGATAAGTTTTATACTATAACTAATATTTTTTTGCTTAATACAAGCAACCTTTTTAACTGTTTTACATCTAATGTATGACTTAAATTTTTAAAGAAAGAAACGATTATGACAGGAGAATTTTCAGAAATGACAGATTTCTTAATTAACCTTACCGAACAAAAACCATATATTTTCATTACTATTTGCATACTAATTACAGCTTTTTTAACGTTTTACGAAATACGTAGAACCAAACACAATAAAAGCTAATGCTCAACAATGAATTACCTGAAGATTATAGCAACATATCTTTAATGCACTACTCCCAACTACTAAATTTTTTAGGGCCGTTTGGTATTATTGTACCCATAATAATGTGGTCTTCTAAAAAGACTGAAGTGAAAGATATGGATGCTCATGGAAGAGCTGTTATTAATTTTCAAATTAGTGTACTAATTTACTCCGTGGTATTTTTTGTATTATTATTAATATCTATGTTTTTATCATTATTCATTGTAGGCATTTTATTTTTATTTATACTATTTTTTGTTGGTATTGCACTAGCTTTATTAATGATAATAACTCCAATAATGGGTGGTATGGCTGCTTCTGAAAAAAGACTATACAAATACCCGTTGAGTATTAAATTTATTTAAACCTATTTATCTCTTTTTTAATTTCCATTTACAAAATGTTTAACTAAATTTTATATGATTATAAAGAGTTAAAGATATCTTTGTAGCTTATAATTAGCATAAATATGGATTTATCAAAAGTCAAAATGGTAGTTACCGATATGGATGGTACACTACTAAACTCTAAACATGAGGTTAGTGAAAAGTTTTTTAATCAATTTAAAAAATTAAAAGAGAATAATATTCTTTTTGTAGCTGCAAGCGGAAGACAATACCACAGTATAATAGATAAATTGCATAGTATTAAAGATGATATTTTAGTTATAGCAGAAAATGGTGCTATTGCTAAAAACAAAAATAAAGAACTACTGCAAACAGGCTTAGACAACACTACAATTACAGAGCTTCTAAATTTAATTGACACTATAGATGATGTTTACCCTGTATTATGCGGTAAAAAAAAGGCCTATATAGCATCAGACTCTGAAGAGTTTAAAGAAAAGTTTAAAGAGTATTATGCAGAATACGAAGTTTTAGATAGCTTACGCAACTATGAAGATGATATTTTAAAAATTGCTATTTATCATTTTGAGAGCTCTGAAAACTATATCTACCCAAAAGTAAAACATCTAGAGTCTAAACTAAAAGTGAAAGTATCTGGAGAGAATTGGCTAGACTTGTCTCACAACGATGCACACAAAGGGCACGCTCTAAAAAAATTACAAGATATGTTTAATATTTCTTCATCAGAAACAATGGCATTTGGAGATTTTAATAACGACTTAGAAATGTTAGCACTCGCAGATTTTAGTTTTGCAATGGCTAATGCACACCCAAATGTTACCAAAGCAGCAAACTACCGTACAAAAAGCAATGATGAATTTGGAGTAGAGACAATATTAGATAAGCTTTTAGAAAGCTAACACTTAAGTTTTCTTCTTTTTTTTACGAGCCGCAGGAAACAACACATTATTTAATATTAACCTATAACCTGGTGAAGTAGGGTGCAATTCTAATTCAGTTTTAGGATCCCCTACTCTATGCTGGTAATCCTCTGGGTCATGACCACCGTAAAACGTAAAAAAGCCTTTACCTTTTATGCCGTGAATATACCTAGCCTCATTATTAATTTTATTTTCACCCAAAACCAAAACTGTAGGTTTTATTTCAGATCTATTAAACGAGGTTGTTTGCCCCATAAAACCTTTAACTAAAGATGTGTGATTTTGGCAAAGCATAGTTGGCACAGGATCCCATTTAGCCGAAAAATCCATTAAAGAAAAATAATCTGTTTCTTTAGCTATTTGCCTTTTTCTTGTCATATCTATAGATGAAAACTCATAAATAGAAGGGTTACGTTCTAACGTAAAATTAGTAAAGGCAAAAGTTTTCTTATAATCTATTTGAGATTGATAACTTGGGTCTGACGCATCACCATCAAACATAGGTTCACAAATATCTACACCTTCTGCAGACAAAGCAATATCAAAACTATCTGTAGCAGAACACATTGCAAACATAAAACCACCTCCTATCACATAATTTTTAATTTTTAAAGCTACATCTCTTTTCTCTTCAGATACTTTTGAATATCCTAACTTGTTTGCTAATTCTTCGGATTTTTTCTTGTTTTCAATATACCAAGGTGCTGCTTTATAACTACCATAAAATTTACCATATTGCCCAGTAAAATCTTCATGATGCAAATGCAACCAATCATACAAGGCCAATTTATCACTTAAAACCTCTTCATCATAAATAGTAACATACGGAATCTCTGCATAGGTTAACACCATAGTAACAGCATCATCCCACGGTTGATTACCTTTAGGTGAATAAACAGCAATTTTAGGTGCTTTTTCTAAGATAACTGCATCCTGATTTTTAGACGGACTACTTATTTCATCCAAAATACTTTCTGCCTGAGCAGAAGACAAAACTTCAAAAGAAACTCCTCTAATTTGGCATTCTTTACGTATTGCATCACCATCTGGCAGCAAAAAAGAACCACCTCTGTAATTTAGCAGCCACTGTACTTTTTGTTGTTTGGCAAGCACCCAATAGGTAATACCGTATGCTTTTAAATGATTTTTTTGACTTTCTGCATCCATAGGAATTAGGATATTAGAAGCCAATGCATTTAATGAAATAAATAAAATTGATGCTAATAGAAGATACTTACGCATTTGTTTAGGTAATTTTAACTTTATTAAAGGTACTTAATTAGCCATTTAAAACATAAAAGCTAGTCTTAAATTATTTATTAAGACTAGCTTTTAGCATATTATATTATATGTTTCCTAAATTAAAAAGGAACATCATTATCATCTTCTGGAGGTAAACCATCGTTCATAGAACTACCAAAAGCTTCATTTGCACTTGGTAAGCCTTGAGTTAAAAATGGGTTTTCTTCATTTTCATTCATTTTAGATTGATACTCAAAAGGAGAATCAAAATCATCTAGGTTATCAAATTTACCTTGACTACCAATAAACTTAAGTCTAATATTCTCTAAACCACCGTTTCTGTGTTTTGCAACAATAAATTCACCCTGACCTTGTGTTGGCGAATGCTCATCATCATCCCACTCATCAATTTTATAGTACTCGGGTCTATATATAAATGATACAATATCTGCATCTTGTTCAATTGCTCCAGATTCACGTAAATCTGATAAAACCGGTCTTTTACTTCCACCACGTGTTTCTACCGCCCTTGACAACTGCGAAAGTGCAATAACTGGAACATTAAGTTCTTTTGCAAGTGCCTTTAAGTTTCTAGAAATTGTTGAAATCTCTTGTTCACGGTTTCCTCCTTTTTGCGTACCACCTGCAGTCATAAGTTGCAAATAATCAATCATAATCATTTTTATACCGTGCTGAGATGCCAATCTTCTACATTTTGCTCTTAAATCAAAAATAGAAAGCGAAGGAGTATCATCTATAAACAAAGGAGCAGACTCTAAGGTTTTTACCTTTACGTTTAATTGCTCCCACTCGTGTTTTTCTAATTTACCAGTACGAAGTTTTTCAGAAGACAATCCGGTTTCTGACGAAATAAGTCTTGTAATTAACTGTACAGAAGACATCTCTAGAGAGAAAAAAGCAACTGGCATTTGAGACTGCACTGCCATATTACGTGCCATAGACAATGTAAAGGCAGTTTTACCCATACCAGGACGTGCGGCCACAATAATTAAATCACTTGGTTGCCAGCCAGATGTTAATTCATCTAACTTATGAAAACCAGATGGCACACCACTTAATCCTTCTTTACCAGATATCTCTTCAATTCTTTTTTTAGCTTGTATAACTAAATTTTGTGCCGTTTCTGCAGAACGTTTTAAGTTACCTTGTGTAACGTCATATAATTTAGATTCTGCTGTATCTAACAAATCAAATACATCTGTAGCCTCATCATAAGCCTCTTGTATAATTTCATTAGATATTTTAATTAAACTTCTTTGTATAAATTTCTGAAGAATAATTCTTGCATGAAACTCAATATGAGCAGAAGATGTTACTTTTTGGGTTAATTTGATTAAATAAAAATCTCCACCAACAGCTTCTAACTTACCATCTTGTTTTAATTGGGTAGAAACAGTTAATAAATCTATAGGTTCAGAAGATTCAAACAACTTAAAAATTGCTTCATAAATATGCTTGTGGGCATCTTTATAAAAAACATCTGGGTGTAAAATATCTATAACCTCATCTACACCTTTTTTATCTATCATCATTGCGCCAATCACAACCTCCTCTAAATCAACGGCTTGCGGCGGTATTTTTCCTTTCTCTAAATTTATTATTGTAGATTTATCTATCTTATGTCCTAATACTGGGCTTGGCTTATCCATATCTGCTAAAGTATGCAATTAACGTTTAGTTAACTTTATAATAGGTATAGTTATATTCACTAGTGATTAACAATTGACCTGTTGATAAGTTACGAATTTGTGTTCATAACCAAAAAAAATCCAAAGCCTAAGTCTTTGGATTTCTATTATTTTGAATAAAAATGCCTGTTAGCCGTTAAAGACTCCCATACTAGCATATTTATCCATTCTAGTTTCTACCAATTCTTTTGGTGATAACTTTTTTAAATCTTCAAAATGAGAAATAATTTTGTTTTTTACAATTGTAAAATTCTTATCTCTATTTGCATGAGCTCCACCAGCTGGTTCTCGTACAATTTCGTCAATAAGTTTTAATTTCTTCATATCTGTAGCAGTAAGTTTTAATGCCTCTGCAGCTTGCTCTTTATATTCCCAGCTTCTCCATAAAATAGAAGAACAAGATTCTGGAGATATTACAGAATACCACGTATTTTCTAACATTAACACTTTGTCTCCCACACCTATACCTAATGCGCCACCAGAAGCACCTTCACCTATTATAACAACAATTATTGGTACTTTAAGGCGAGTCATTTCTAATATATTACGTGCAATAGCTTCTCCTTGTCCGCGTTCTTCTGCTTCAATACCTGGGTAAGCACCTGGAGTATCTATAAAACATACCACAGGAACATTAAATTTCTCTGCAGATTTCATTAATCGTAAAGCTTTACGGTAACCCTCTGGGTTAGCCATACCAAAGTTACGGTATTGTCTTGTTTTAGTATTAAATCCTTTTTGTTGACCAATAAACATAAAACTCTGATCCCCAATTTTTCCAAGGCCACCAATCATAGCTTTATCATCTTTTACATTACGGTCTCCGTGAAGCTCTAAAAAAGTATCTCCGCAGATTGCATTAATATAATCTAATGTATAAGGTCTGTTTGGGTGTCTAGAAAGTTGCACCCTTTGCCATGGTGTAAGATTCTTATATATATCTTTTCTAGTCTCTGTTAATTTTTTCTCTATCTGCTTACAAGTTTCAGATACATCAACATCACTCTCCTTGCCAATAATCTGACACTTATCTAACTGCTCTTCTAGTTCTTTGATAGGGAGTTCAAAGTCTAAATATTCCATATTTTCAAATAGGTTTGATTTATATCAAGAAACAAATATATGATATTAATGTAATTCCCCCATTAGACATCCAAAAAAATCCTAAAAATAACTAAAAGCAATTGCTTTTTACTATTCATTTTTACTTTGTAAATAGCAGTTCTCTATACTTAGTTAATGGCCATAACTCATTCTCTATCAATTGCTCTAACTTATCACTATGGTATCTAATTTCATCAAAATATGGCTTTACATTATCACAATACGCAAATGCCTTTTTACTTAAGTCTTTTAAGTTATTGGCATCTCTACGAGCTTGCGTCATTGTATCTGTCTTTGTTTTTATCTCATTTATATGTTCTGCTATTTGCTCTAAAATGGTTAATTGTGCTGCTGCCATTGACTTGTAATTATTGCCATAAATTTCTTTTAAACCAAGAACAGTTTTTAGTAGTTTATTTTGATATGCTAAAGCCGCAGGAACAATATGGCTGTATACCAATTCATTAAACACACGACCTTCTATTTGTACGTGCATAATGTATGATTCTAGCTCAATTTCTTGTCTGGCAGAAACTTCTACTTCGCTCATTACATTCATAGATTTAAACAAGTCTAAACTTTGTTTAGATGTTAAAACCTTTAAAGCTTCTGGAGTAGTTTTATTATTGCTAAGCCTTCTCTTTTTGGCCTCTTTTTCCCATTCTTTACTATACCCATCACCATCAAACCTAATTCTTTTAGATGTTTTAATATATTCTCTTAATACATTAAAAACAGCTTCATCCTTTTTAAGGTTCTTTTTATCAATAAGTTCATCTACCTCTGTTTTAAATTCAATTAATTGCTTTGCTACAATTGTATTTAAAACAGTCATTGGTTTAGAGCAGTTTGTTTTAGATCCAACTCCACGCATCTCAAACTTATTTCCTGTAAATGCAAAAGGAGATGTTCTGTTACGGTCTGTATTATCTAAAAGTATTTCTGGTATTTTACCAACTACATTTAATTTAAGCTCTGTTTTTTCTTCTGGCGATAATTTACCTTTAGATACACCTTCTAACTCATCTAACACACTGCTTAATTGTGTACCTATAAATATTGAAAAAATAGCTGGTGGTGCTTCATTAGCTCCTAGCCTGTGATCGTTACTTGCAGATGCTATTGAAGATCTTAATAACTCCTCATACGTATCTACTGCTTTTATAGTATTGATAAAGAATGTTAAAAACTGAAGATTTTTCATTGGTGTAGAACCAGGACTTAACAAATTAGTACCTGTATCTGTAGCTAATGACCAATTGTTATGTTTACCAGACCCATTTATATGAGCAAATGGTTTTTCATGAAACAATACTTTTAAATTGTGCTTGTCTGCAATTTTATCCATAACGTCCATTAATAATAGGTTATGGTCTACGGCTAGGTTTGCTTCTTCAAAAACTGGTGCTAGCTCAAACTGATTAGGAGCAACCTCATTATGCCTTGTTTTTACAGGTATACCAAGTTTTATACACTCTACTTCAAGTTCCTTCATAAAATTTAAAACCCTACTAGGTATAACTCCAAAGTAATGATCATCTAACTGTTGGCCTTTTGCTGCATGATGCCCAACAAGAGTTCTGCCTGTAAGTACAATATCTGGTCTAGAATATGCCAAAGATTTATCTATAACAAAATACTCTTGCTCCCACCCTAGTGTTGCATTTACTTTAGTTACATTTTTATCAAAATATTTAGCCACAGCAGTTGCTGCTTCATCTACAGCAGAAAGTGCTCGTAAAAGTGGTGCTTTATTATCTAAAGCCTCACCAGTGTAGGATACAAATATGGTAGGTATACACAAAGTTTTATCATAAATAAAAGCTGCAGAAGTAGGATCCCATGCTGTATAACCTCTGGCTTCAAACGTATTTCTAATTCCTCCGCTAGGAAAACTAGAAGCATCTGGCTCTTGCTGTACCAATTGTCCGCCTCCAAATTTTTCTAGTGCTCTACCATCACTTAAAACATCAAAAAAGGCATCATGTTTTTCTGCAGTTGTACCTGTTAGTGGCTGAAACCAATGGGTGTAATGTGTAGCACCCATTGTAATGGCCCATGACTTTATACCTTCTGCTACTTGATCTGCAATTTTACGATCTATTTTAGCACCAGAAAAAATAGCATCTTTAACTGTAGCTAGTGCATCTTTAGTTAAAAATTGCAGCATTCTCTCCTCGTTAAAAACATGATTTCCAAATTTTTTAGATCTGCTACCTTTTTCATTTATCACAAAGTTTTCTCTAGACAAACTTTCTCTAACAGCATTAAACCTTACTATAGACATTATATATATTTTAAAAGTGGTGTGAATTACAAAATTACTAATTAAACCGAATAAAAATAAAAATTTTATAATTTACCCCTAAAAAAACAAGGGTATTAAGAATTACATCTAATATTTTAGCAATTACCCCTATAAAAATTATGGAGATACAATGAAAAAAATTATTTTTGCTGCATCTTTAATGAAATTACAACAATCAACATTATGAGCAAATCAAAATTAGAGTACATTTGGTTAGATGGTTATACACCAACTGCCAATTTAAGAAGTAAAACAAAAGTAGAAGATGACTTTAGCGGTAAATTAGAAGATTGCCCTATTTGGTCTTTTGATGGAAGTTCTACACAACAAGCAGAAGGAGGATCATCTGACTGTTTATTAAAGCCTGTAGCTATTTACCCAGATCCAGCACGTAAAGACGGGTACTTAGTAATGACTGAGGTTTTAAATGCTGACGGAACTCCTCACTTATCTAACTCTAGAGCTGGTATTGATGATGAAGATAACGATTTCTGGTTTGGTTTTGAGCAAGAATACTTTATTATGGATAAGAATACACAATTGCCTTTAGGTTTCCCTGTAGGTGGTTATCCTGGTCCACAAGGTATGTATTACTGTTCTGTAGGTGGTAAAAACACTCACGGAAGAGATTTTGTTGAAGAACATGCAGACCTATGTATTGCAGCTGGTTTAAATTTTGAAGGAATTAACCAAGAAGTTGCAAGCGGACAGTGGGAATTTCAATTGTTTGCAAAAGGAGCTAAAAAAGCTGGTGACGAAATATGGATAGCTCGTTATTTATTAGACAGATTAACTGAACAATATGGTTACTATATTGAGTACCACCCAAAACCAGTAAAAGGTGACTGGAACGGTTCTGGTATGCACGCAAACTTCTCTAACACTATTTTAAGAACTTGTGGTTCTAAAGAAACTTACGAGAAAATATGTGAAGCATTTAGACCTGTTACTAAAGAGCACATTGCTGTTTACGGAGAGTTTAACGACCAACGTTTAACTGGTGAGCACGAGACTGCTGCTATTACAGATTTCAGCTACGGTATATCTGACAGAGGAGCTTCTATTAGAATACCTATTATTACAGTTGAAAAAGGCTGGAAAGGCTGGTTAGAAGACAGAAGACCTGCATCTAACGGAGATCCTTACAAAATTGCAGGAAGAATTATTAAGACTGTAAAATCTGCAAAGATTTAAGCATATAATTAAATTAATTGTTTTTAAAAATGCCTAAGATTATTCTTAGGCATTTTTTTTATTCTTCATTTAACTATTTCTTGTTTACTAAATGGTAAAGTATACAAAAGCAATATATCCAGATAGTAGCACAATACCGTCTCGCCATCCTAAGCGTAAACCTTTAGGAAAAAATACCAGAGGTAATAAAATTATTGCAAAACCTAGCATCCATAAAATATCATTACTTAACAACGTATTATCTACAACATTAAGAGGTGTTATTAATGCAGTTATACCTAGCACAGCAAAAATGTTAAATATATTAGAGCCAATTAAATTTCCTAAAGATATGGCTTTCTCTTTTTTAATTACTGCTATTATAGAAGCAGCAAGCTCTGGTATACTGGTACCTACAGATACAACAGTTACTCCAATTACCCTTTCACTAACATTGTAAAACCTAGCTAAACCTGTTGCACCGCTTACCAAAAGTTCTGATCCACCCCAAAGGCCTAAACCTCCAAGAGCTAAAAACAATAACATTTTAAAGGTTGGCAAAGGTACATCATCCTCTGGCGCTTCATCTTCTACTGCTGTTTTTTGAAACTTAATAAGATACACAATGTATACAATTAAAAGCGCCACCATTATTACCCCTTCATAAAACTTTATAACACCATCAAAATAAATAAAGCCAAAAAATACCAATGAGGCTAACATTAAAATTGGCCAGTCGGTTGTATAAAAACTTTTACGAACATCTATACTGCCTAACATTACTATAACACCCAGCACCAAACCTAGATTAGCTATATTAGAACCAACTACATTACCTAAAGCTAAATCTGGTGAGCCCTCTAATGCTGCTTTTATACTAACTATTAGTTCTGGTGCAGATGTTGCAAAGGAAACTACCGTCATCCCCACCACAATTTTTGGTATTTGCAACCTTAATGATAATGCTACAGAAGATTTTAATAACCAGTTACCACCCATTATTAAAAAAACCAAACCAATAATTATGTAAACCAAATTGAGCATATACTATTTTTTGCAGCAAATATAACAATTAGAATGCTACATACTTTTTTAGTAAAATTATATTTTTTAACTATTAAAAATATCCCAAAATATCCTTAAAAATAAAAGGGAACATGAACCAAAACCACATAAAGTATTTTTTTGGAAATGAAAGTCCCCTTGCTTTTTTTATTATTGCAAAAACAGCTCTACAAATGTTACAATTTAAAATATAAAGTTGAATTTAAGATTACATATATAAACTTTATTCAAGAATAAAATACAAATATTAACACAATTAACATTTAAAAGTTATAAATAGTGTATTCACTTATAATAATAGTAGTCAACTTATTTGCAAATGAGTATAATTTCTATTTATCTTAAGTGAATAATCGATTATTTACAACTAATTATTAACCTTTAAAAACTACAAATTATGATTATTCTATCAGAAATTTTATTTAGCTATGTTATCACAATTACTGTAATACTATTTTAAGAAGAATCATATAGGCCTATATACCAATAAAGGTTGCTATAATGCAACCTTTATTCTTTTTAAGTATTACCATATATTTGCAGAAATTACTTTTATGAAAAAAGCCCTTTTTAGGTTTCTTGCTAAAATTAACCGTTTACTATTACCATCTTACAGTAAAAAACAGTTAGACTTATCTAAAGCTAGTAAATTACAATTAGCCATAATAGGTTGGCGTTATTATGT
Organism: Cellulophaga geojensis KL-A; assembly: GCF_000568425.1. NCBI lineage: Bacteria > Pseudomonadati > Bacteroidota > Flavobacteriia > Flavobacteriales > Flavobacteriaceae > Cellulophaga > Cellulophaga geojensis. Next base: position 12,269 of record NZ_ARZX01000030.1, on the reverse strand, counting down.
AACTACAAATGCTATAGACTAATAATGTAGTAAAGAAGCAACATTATAATTTGCTATTTTATCTTTACCATTTAAAAAGTCTAATTCTATTAAAAAATTGCATTGCACTACCTCACCACCTAATTCTTCAATTAACTCACAAACAGCTTTAGCGGTACCACCAGTAGCAAGTACATCATCATGTATTAATACCTTATCCCCTTTTTTAATGGCATCTGTATGTATTTCTAATGCATCTTCACCATACTCTAAAGAGTAGGGTTTAGAAAGCACGTTAAAAGGTAATTTTCCTTTTTTACGCACAGGAACAAAACCTGCTTTTAACTTGGTTGCTAAAAGTGTTGCAAAGAAGAAACCACGACTTTCCATACCCACAACTTTGTCTATTTTTTGCTCTTTTACTAAATTTAAGAGTGCATCTGCAGTTTTTTCTAAAATTTCTGCATTGTTTAACAAAGGAGTAATATCCTTAAAAACAATGCCTTGCTTAGGAAAATCTTGAACATCTCTAATATATTCTTTAAAATTCATATATTTTTTTCTTTAGTTATTTTGTGGTAAAAGTAAAAAGAAATATATTTGCACCCTCGTTTAAAGGAATTTAAACAAAAACGGCCTCGTGGCGCAACTGAATAGCGCACTTGATTACGGCTCAAGAGGTTACAGGTTTGAATCCTGTCGAGGTCACTAAAAGCTTGCTAAATCTTAGATTTAGCAAGCTTTTTTCTTTTTACAATACCTCATTTTATAATCAAAAATAAACAATTAAATTTTACAGTAGAACAATAAAACCACTACTCTAAATTAGCTATTTTACCGTCTTTAATTACCAGATAAAAAATATTACCAGCAGTAACATTTTGGTCCATTTTTTTAGAGTAAGCAGGTATCATTTTAGGTAAACCAATAATAGTTTGTAAGGCTATTGTCTGTAGTTGCTTGTTGTTTGATTTTATATCTCTTTCAAAAGGAGCTATACTGCCATCTATTTCTACCCTAAATCCTACTTTTAAAGTAGCATTTTCAATTACTACATTTTCTACTTCTAATTCTTTTAGTATTCTTTTTCTAACGCTATTACGCAAACAAACTCCTTTATCTACACTTTTTTCACAGCCCATATAAATAGGATCTTTACCACTTACAATAGGGTGCTCTATATTTGGTATTTCTTTTCTATCTCTCTTTATCAACTGCTTAGTTTTATATGTAGGTCTATCTGTTATATTTGTTGCTCTCATACTCACAACAAATTTGTGTATAGGAAACTCTTCTGTTTGTTTATTGTAGTTGTTAGACATTGTAATGCTTAATTTTACAAATGTGTTTTCTAAATTCCAAACTGTACTTTTATAATAAGCAGTGCTATCATTAATTTCTAAAGGAATATTTCCTTCTACAGTACCTTCTCCCATAGAAGCTATCATTGCTTTTTCTACTCTTAAATAAAAACTGAGCATATTTTTTCTAAACTCTAAGTCTTTTTTATTATTGATTTTTTTGTTGTGGTTGGCTACATCCCACTCATTAATTAATTCTAGAATAAGACTATCTTTTTTATAATAAACATATCTAGCAACTATGTCTATATCTGCAATGTCACTATCTTTTATTATAAATGAAAGTAATCCCAAATCATCGGAAACTGTATAATAGTCAGAATTTAATATTTTTCCTCCAGGAAAGTTATTTTCTGCTTCTAAGTAAGTTGAAAGTGGAAATTGATTTAAATCTAAATTTGGAGGTTGACAGAAACCCGAAGTAACAACAAGTAAAATAAGTAGCGTAGTTAGCTTTTTCATTTTTTAAAATTTTATTTATATCAATTTTAATAACAAGTATGCAATAAAAAAACTAGTAATTTATATTTGTAAGGGTTTAGCGCTTATTTGTATAAAAAAGTAGAATAACTAAGACAAAAAAAATTAATTGTAATTTAATCTCATAAAAATTAATTATATTTTTCTTTTACTGTAACTGCAATAAAAAAAGATTAATATTCTAAAGATTTTGAATAGTCTACAACTCTAGTAACAATTTTATTAGGATCGTTTTTTCTAAAATTGATAAACAAACCTATCTCCTCGTCTAGCTCTATAAACCTAATATTTTTTGGTTTTGATAATTTAAAAGATTTTGGCAAAATAGATATTCCTAGTTCTTTAGACACAAGACTTAGAATCATACCTCCAAAGTCCGACTCAATTATTGCTTTTGGTTGAAAATTATTCTTTTCAAAAAAACTTCTTAGTAGCGATGCAAAAAAAGTTTTTTTATACAGTCCAGAGATAATAAACTTTTCATATTTTAAATCATTTAAATTCATTAGAGAATCTTTAGTTAACCAATGATTTTTAGGCACTACTAAGCATATGGGTTCAGAGTATAGTTTTACAGAAGCTATGTTTATGTTTTTAATTTTGTCTCTACTGAATGCAATATCTGTATTATAATTAAGTAATAATTGTTCGTGATTTTCATCTGTAGGCTCCACCAATTCTAACTTTAAATCTGGCAAGTTAAGTTTTAAAACTTCAAGGAAATTAGGCAAAAACTTAAACGCAATAGAACCAGGATAACTTATAGATACAAAACCTGAGGTACCTTCATCTATTTTTTTTGCTTGCTGTGTAAATTGATCAAAATCTTTAATGGTAGCTGTCCATTTTTCTTGCAAAAATTTACCAGCATCGGTAAGTTTTACGTTTCTTTTATCTCTTTTAAAAAGCTGTACTCCCATTTCTTCCTCTAAGGACTGTATTTGTCTACTTAGTGCAGACTGAGATATAAACACCTTCTCTGCTGTTCTCCAAAAATGAAGCTCATTAGAGAGTGCTAAAAAGTATTTTATTTGTTGAATTGTCATGTCCAATGCATTTTATGCATTAATTAGCCAAAAATAAGTATTTTTTAGTCCATAGCATAATGGTTCTTTTGTATCAAAGATTAGTTTAATTATTAAAATTGAAAAATAATGGGTGTAGAAAATTTTATTACATTTTTGCTTACTGCTTTAATTTTTATTGTAACTCCTGGTATTGACACCGTTTTTGTACTAAACAAGTCAATTAGTCAAGGTAAAAAGTCAGGAATACATGCTACATTAGGCATAAATACCGGCATTTTAGTACATACTGTTTTTGCAGCATTAGGATTATCTGTATTGTTATCTAAGTCTGATTATGCTTTTACTGCAATAAAATATACTGGCTTTGTCTACTTATTATTTTTAGGAATTACCAAATTAAAAAGTAGTAATAAAACATTAAAAATTAAAGAATGTAACAAGCCAAAGAAACAGAAAAGTGATTTTTGGTCAGGCTTTCTCACAAACACACTAAACCCAAAAGTTGCATTATTTATTTTAGCCTTTTTCCCTCAGTTTATAAATCCCGCTCAAATTAAAAATCCAATACCATTTATTTTACTTGGTGCTACTTTTGCTATAATAGGCACACTTTGGTACATAGGACTTACATTTTTTGCTAGTAGTTTTACGCAGAAGATAAATAATAATCCTAGTTTTAATTTGTGGTTAAACAGGTTAAGCGGTGTGGTGTTTATACTTATGGGAATCTCTATAGTACTAGCTATTAACTAAGGTGTAAATAAAATGTTTATTATATCTCTAGTACCCTGTTTTCTCGTATACCTCTTCAAAAATAGGATTTTCTACAACCTTATACATCCTTTGGCTGATGTCTTTAATTTTAGCTACTTTCTTTTTTATTTGAGATAAAAGCACTCCTCTTGTTCTAATTAAATCATAAACAAAGCCTAATCTACGGCCGCCAACAAACCACAGAAAACTTTTTTCTTTTCTCTTTCTAAATATAAACAACTCAATTTCTGAAACTCTAAGCTTAGGATAACCACTAATATTTTTTTTTATAAAATCAGATTGTCTCTCTACACCCAAATCTTTAAGCATTTGTATATTTCTGTTATGTATTTCTAAAAATTCAGAAGCAGAATTAACTAAATCTACACGCTCTTCAAAACCTATTATAATAGTAAGTGATTTTTTTAAAATATCTAAATCAGACCCTCTCATACCCTATTTTATAAATAATTATATAGAAACAAGGTTCTTTAATAACCTTATTGCCTTGTGATTAACACAATGCCAAGCAATAATAGGTACATTTAGTTTATAAAAGTATAGGAGGTTTATATTTGTAAGTATACAGTTTATATTCGCTGTGGAATTGTATTGTCTTCTAAATAGTATTTTAATTAGGTTATTTTATATAAAGACGCATAAAACAACTCAAAAGTGTCATAAAGGGTAGCAAAAATATCTTGACCATCAAAAATAACAACAGGGAAGTCTTTTTTTGTTGTATCTACAAACAAAACAAATTCGGCATAAGAATCATAACGAAATTCTGGATTTGCCTCTAAAGCATACTCTAAATCTAAAGCCCCTAATGACTCATAATTTGGATAACGCTCTAATAATTCTGAGTCAAAATCTTCCATTTCATTTTCTTCTAACCACTCGTATAAATCGTAATCATCTAGTCTGTAGGTTAAATCTCCAAACTCTAGCGGATAACCTTGTAGAATATCACAAGCAAGTCCAACTGGTTTTTCTTTAAGCTCCTTAAAACCTGTATATTTCATATTTATTTTTTATACTGTATACAACGGGTTTTAAAATAGTTTGTTGCGTGTTTTAGTTTTTAGTTAACAAGAAAACCGAATAGGATTAAGACACTAATAAGTGCTAACAATTAATTTTATTAAAAGTTAGCTTTAGTTTTTGTTTATTGGTTTAATTATAAATATTCCAGTGTTTTCAATTTGAGGCTCTAAGTATTTCATTCTTGGATCTATTGCAATTCCTGTATAGTTTCTAATATCTAAAAAAGCCACTTTCGTTTTATTCCTCATACCTTTTGGTAATTCATACAAGTAAAAGTCTTTATTAGTGACTTCACTTGATACCTCTCTATATTTAAATGTATTCCCCTTAAAAAACATCTGTTCATTTTTATAATTTAACTCAAAGTAAGCGAGCTTAAAAAATGTATGATTCATCCAATCAGGTAAACCATAATAACTATTATTCTTAATAGCAACCATTTTTAATTTATTTGTTGTTTTATAGTCTAGTTTTGATTCCTTTAAAACTACAGTAGAATAGTTATTTAAATTACGATCTCTTTCTTTTGCTGAGTATAAACCTCTTTGACTATCTTTTAAAGCAATTAATCTTTTATTTGAAAACTTTGAAGAAAATTTACTATAATCAATTTGTGCTGTAGTGTTAGCATTTTTATTATACGTTTCAGGATGTTTAAATTGATTATAGTCTCCTTTTTGAGATAGTAACAAAATCCATTTATTATCAACTCTAAAATAGATTCTAAACTGGGCTGTTTCATCTTCTATTTCATTACCATAGACAACTAAGTCAGCACTAATATAATTTTCTTCAAAAATAGATTTGAAGTTGCTATTACTTAATTCATTTTTGATATTTAATTTTTCCTCAAAAGGCATAAAAATAAGCTCTTTGCCAGAAAAGTCATAAACTCCTTGAGATGTAAATACAAAGGGAATAAAATTATTATAATCTAAAGTACTTATGTATGATTTTTCACTTGATAGATCATCAGAAAACATTACATTTCCTTGGTTATCTAATTTAGTTAAACCCTTCTCATTTTTTAAATAAAATTGATTTTTTATACTGTCGTACAAAATTGGAAGAGTACCTTTTATTGATGTTATTTCATAATTTTTTGAGCGTACACGTTCTAAAGGACTAGTTAATCTTTTAAAATTCTCCAGCTTTTTTAAACTAATTTGCTCTCTTATAAAACTTATACTAACAAACAGCACTATGATTATAAGTGTTATTTTTTTTAACTTAAGTATTTTCAAAATTATAGATAATGACTATTGTATAAAATATAATGTATAAACGACACTTACATTTTAGGGGTTAGTACTTAACCATCCCGGCGCTTCGGGATTTATTTTGTTTTTAATTTATCATTTTTTTAGCCAAATTAAAAATTTAGTGCTAATAGCCATATGCAATAAATTATTAAAACAAGCCTTTGCTATTGCAAAATCAGAACTAGTATATGATGATTCTTACAGAAGCGCTTTAGCTAATTCATTATACAACTTATTTAAATATCTACATTTTTCTATATAATTCAAATTTATCAGGTATTTTTTCAATACGATAACCGCAAATCATACCTCTTATTTGGTGACTACGGGATTTAATTATTCTTTTGTTCTACCATTTCTCTATAACCTATTTATATAATGAGGATATACAGGTGCGAAGGTGATTTTTGATACTTGTTCGTTTTCTTCAGCTGTCACTTTCATTTTGATAATACTTTGATGTTTATTACTTTCTCATAAAGTCAAACGCTCCTTTACGAAGCAGTATTCCATATTCTAAGTAGGCTTTCAAACAGGCGAGGAAATTTGCCCATCCTCCCGAATTTTCTAAAGCCCATTTCAGATTATCGTCATTAAGTTCTTTACCATTTTCGTTTACTCTTACTATGGTGTTATCATCTGGCAATTCTTCTAATGTGATTATTACAACTGTTTCTGGGTCCCAAACAAAGGAAATTGAATTATTATTTACAATCTTAATTTCACTAGTAGGAAACTTATCTTCAAACTCAGGAAATTTCCAAATCACTTCTTTACCAGATTCAAGTCTTCCGCTACTTTCAGAAATAAAATACTTGGTCATTTTCTCTGGATTTACAATGCTTTCGAAAACTACTTCAATCGGTTTTTGAATTTGTATAGTTGCGTTGGATTCAAGTTTCATAATAATTCTTTTTTATCTAGTATTGATTTGTCTAAATTGGTGCTAGCGGTCTCGTATATGAAAAGTAGCGGATTTTATACACTAAGTTTTCGGTTTATTACTGGCTCTAAATTTATAAAAATCAACTATGAATTAAACACTTAAACCGCTATTTTTTATATACATTGTTGGCAATAGTGTTTATTTTTTCAACTCAGTATTAAAAATTTTCCAATGATTTTTCAGTTGTTTTTTTATTGAATTATTTTCTACGTTATTTATTGATTTATTTACATAGGTTAAATAGTTTCCATAATTGTAGAATTTCAAAACTTTAAATTTTGATTTATCTTTCTTATCTCGAATGCGTTTTCTTTTTCTATGGGAACCAATAACAGTAAATTTTTCAAACAACCTTGATTTAAATAGTTTACCCTTATTTGCTTTGTTTCTTGTATGTTTTGCATAATATTTACTTCTATTAATAGATTTTTTCATCTTTCTATAATATGAAGAAATACTACTATTCTTTAATAAAACATTTTCTCCGTCAAACTGAAATCCCAAGTACTCAAGATTTCTATTTACTGTGCAGTGTGTTTTAAATTCTTGATAGCAGGAAAGTCTGTTTTTTTGTTTTACAAAATGAAATATTTGAGTTTTATGAGGTTGGATTTCTAAATCGCATAGTTTTTTAATATTTGACTCAAATTCATAAACGACACGTTGGATTTGTGTTAAATCACAAACCACAATCATATCATCAGAATAACGTCTATATATTCCACCTGAATTAGATAATAATTCGTTCATTTTTTTGTCAAACTCAAACATATAGATATTCGCAAGAACAGAACTAATTGGTGAACCTTGCGGAATTCCTACTGTGCGTTTATTACCTTTTTTATCGAGTTTATTAGCATTTATTAAGCCTTTGTTTCTAATTAATTTTAAATCCTTTGAGTCAACTGTATATGAAACGGCTCTCTTTTCTTTCAAATACTTAATTTTATCTACTTTCTTCTTTTTTAATGTTTTATCTTTTTTGTAACTGTCGACATACCTTTCAACCACTATTCTGTCCTTGAAAAGATTAAAAAGTTCATCTTCTTTGATAAATGAAAACTTTGTAATGTTCTTAAATATTTGATAATGGTCTTTAGGAAGCGGTTCATTAATTACATATGCCCAAGATTCCTTTAATTTCTTATGGTTTAAATTGTCGAAAAAACCTTTGATATCGAATGCAATTACGACTTGATTCTTTTTTGTTTCTGACCTTTTTTTTATCAAGCTAAAAACCTCATTTGCAAAGTCAATATTACATTTTCCCGATTTTGATTTGTCTTTTTTTATTTTTCTATAAGCCGTAACAACTTTAGCAAGGTTATGCTTAGTAATTAGCTTATTATATTTTTTTGAAAGGAACTCTGAGTAGTAAGAATAAATTTGTGAATCCAAATGACTAGCAAAACAGATTTCTCTTGGTTTTAAATCTTTTTTTCTCTTTTTTGAGATTAGAATACCATCATCATATTGTTTGCGAAATTTCCTTTTAGTTTGAACTCTTTTAATGAAAGGTTTGAATGAGTGTCTCTCTACATTATCAGAATTTGAAACATACTTTTTTATTCTCGAATAATCTTCACGTGATATTTGAGAACCAATATGTGGATATCGTTTTATTTTAAACCATTTTTTCATAAATAAAATGAGTTAAGGACGAGCGGGAAAAACCTCGTAAAATGTATAATCTCAAACCAATAACCTTTTCGGTTATCTTCCCTCACGCTAGGCGTGTAATAATAATTGTATATTTAACTTATAGAAATAAATCCTTGGTCAATATGACAACATTAACTAGAATAATGACAGCAATCTTTATGAGATTAGTGTCTTCTCTAGGTGCGGTGATAGAAATTAATCTAAACACTTGCATCTTTGGAATTCTAGGGCCTTTTCTCCTAATTGAGAAAGCAGTTTGCTCAAAACATACATTTAAGTTACTCGTCCAAAACTCATAATTCTCTTTTTTTTACATTATTGCCAACGGCTCGGCTAAGGTTAGTACGGGATTAAATTAGCATTTAATTTCGGAGTAAGCGATTAGCCAAAACTTTTTATTTTGTTTTATCTTTTTCTGTTCTAAAGCCAAATCAAAAGATTTGGCGGACTTTATAAAAATACACTAAACTTTGGATTAAGCACCAAAACCCGTATTAATTTTAGCTTTTGTTAGGCATAGTATTCCTTTTATGTCTCGTTTGTTCTATATTATTTTAATTAACCTTATCCAATAGGAATTTTTAATAATTAGTTATTTGCTCTATTATTCTCTCTATTTTTGCTAATTCTATTTGATGCTTTTTGTCAAATTTATTTTTGTATTTCCCTACTGCTTTAAATTGATTAAAGAATTTTTTAAATTCATTAATATTTTCAAATTTATTTTTGTCAATAAAATCTTCAAACTCATTTTTAGTAATCAATGCTAAATCTTTAAAATTATCATTTCTAGAATCTTCAAACTCGTTTTCATTAAACACATTATAGACCCAATAATAATTCTTGTTCATTAAATCTTTCAAATTATTATAATATGAAATCATATCAGAATTAAATTCAATTTTCTCTTTCTCAACAATTTTTATGTCATTATCGATAGATTTTTTTTTATTTGCTATTGAACAACTCCAAAGTGTAACTAGTACTAATACTAAATATATTTTTTTCATTTTTTATTCAATTATAGGTTTTACTATATAATAAGCTAAAAAGGTCAATCCGCCTCCAAATAATAATCCCATAATAATGGGTAAAAATATTTCCTTTTGAAATTTGTTTTCTAAACAAGCTATTTCAGGTTTATTAGGATTGTAATAGACAGTAATAGGTCTTCCAATCATATTCTTTATGTTTTTTTCTGTTTCCAAATAATTAGGGTCTGTTTTATAGTCCCCATATTTTTTTGGGAATTTAGACATTGGCTTAAATTGTTTTTCATATAAGGAATCGGATGCTATAGCTTGATTTGAAATGTGATTTTCACCATTTACCACATAAGAATATGTCCTTTTTAATACAAAATTAAAACTAACAGGGTCATCTGCTCCACCTCCAAATTTCATAAATCTAATTTCTGAATCAGTAATTTTTCCGATTATTGGGGTCCAATGTTTACTTTTTAAGATTCTTATAGCTCCGATAACTCCACTAATGAATAACCAATAAGCAAAGTACAAAGAGAGAGGTAATACGATACAAAAAAAAATTGTAGGTACTGTATCTAAATTCCAATTATTGAGATTAATATTCATATTATGCCTAACGGTTAGTATAAAACACGTAGGGCAGGTAATAAGCGATACGTTTCAGTTTAGAACTAAGCCAAATATAATATTTTGCTTTTATCTTTTTTATTGAAATTCCAAATTTTATATTTGGCGACTTTGTAAATAAACACAGACCTTTCGGTTAAGAACAAACAGCCCTATGTTTTTTATACATTGTTAGCTGTATTTTTTATTATTTCAAATGGTTCCATAGTCTTTTTTTTTAGAATTTCTAATGAATTATTTACTTCATTTTCAATTAGATTCGTTTCAAGTTCATTAAGGTTCCTAATTGACATAACTACCTTAGGATTATTGCCAAAAAAATCTTTACTTAATATGGATGAATTTGAAGTTCCTAAATCAAAATATAAGCCTTTTAGAGTAGTATCTACTGTTGAACAGGCATTTTCCAGTAATGAATTGAAAGCTGACATATTAGCTTCTTGTCTAGAGGTATATTCTTTTTTTCTAGAATTATGAGGTAAACTTGTAATGAACCTCAAAAAAGAATTGCTATTATTAGAAATTTGAATCTCTTCAAAAAAATCCCAATTGTAGAATACAGTATATGTGCCTATATTAAGTTTGTTATGTTCTATCTGTGAGATGATTTGAAATTTAATATTAGGTAGAATTACGGAAATGAAATCTTCAAATTTTAAGTAGTCACCTATTTTATGGAATGTAGATTCATATTTCTTTTTTTCAATATCATTGGATAAATTGAAAAAAAATGGAATTTCATATTTATTTAAATAAAACTGTTGAATTGATTGCGCATTTTCATAAAAATCGGCATTTCTGAAATCACCTATTGAAGTAAAAAAAACTTGGAATTGAATTTGCTCCGAGGTAAGATGAGAATAAAAATATGAGTTCTCATAATAGTCATTATCTTGCTCGTTATTATAATCGTTTTCTCTGTAGCTTTGGAGTTCATAATCAGTAAGTTTATTATAAATAAAAAAAGAATTCACTACTTTAAAATATAATTTTTCAGACTTATTTTTAAATAAACTTTTTATAATTTTCATATTATTTTTTTAATTACAGCTAACGTGTTTGTGTATGGTTAGTTGCGTGGTTAAGCAACTAAGTTAACAAACAAATTACAGATAGAAAATTCCAGCGGAATTTTCGTAAGTCGGCAGTGACCAAGCAATTAATTATACACGGTGTTGTAAGTAGTTTTTTTTACTCTTTCTTTTATAAATTCAAGTACTTTTTGAAAATCAGATTTATCCATTTCGGTTTCACTTATTATGAAATTATGTTCTTTATCGTTTCTTCCTAATAAAATGATATGCACAGAATCGATTAAGTTATAACTCAATATTTCAGTCCAATTTATTTCCTGAAGTATATTCTTATTACTATATATTAAACAGTCATTTGTAAATTTGAATGAACCATAATGAAGCATTTCTAGAGCCTTTTCTTTGGGCAAATACTTAAAATACACCTTTTTGTATTCTTTATATTTATCATTTATCCAATAAAGCATACCAAATGCTAAAATTGCTCCAAGGATTAAAAGACTGCCAAAATTCCGCCAATCTAATGAAACTGAAACTACTCCAGCTATAAAACATATCGAACCAATTATGAATAGTAATTTTCGAATTGAAAATATGTCGTTATCTATAATTGGTGTTTTCATTTTTTCGGCTGGCAACTAGTTCGGTTAACTTATTCAGTTTTATTTGGTCAATTTTTTTCCAATCCGCATTATCAAATTCCTGCGTACTGAACTTTTTTAAACTCCGATACATTGGTAATATTACAGACTCAATATCTCCAGTCATTTCATAAATCGGATTTCGATTTTTAGTTATTCCGCTACTATTTGAAATATTCAGATTAATATTTTTTCCGCTTTGTTTTAGTTCAAAGAAATAACATTCAGGTTCCAAATTCCAACATATTTCCGTTTCGATTCCGTTCATTGCTAAAATCAGAGATTCGCAAAGTTTGTCAGTCGGATTTTTGGGAATATTTGAGGCATTAAATTTCAATTCAAAATCCGTAGATTTTAATTCAATCGGAAGCCATCCATTTTTTGGATTTCCTAAATTCAGTTCTATTTTTCTTGGTTTGGTCAAATTACTTACAACGGTAGGTATAACCGTCAGTTACGGGAT